>JAJFTU010000023.1 GCA_021372775.1 bacterium
CGAGTCCCGCTTCGCGCTGACGGCGCACGAGACCGGCTGGATCTTCCTCTTCGTCGGCGTCGTCGGCGCCGTCGTGCAGGGCGGGCTCGTCGGCCGACTGACCAAGGTCTTCGGCGAGGCGCGGCTCGTCGTCGCCGGCGCGGCGCTCGCCTGCCTCGCGCTCGGCTTCCTGCCCTACCTCGGCGCCGTCGCGCTCGTGCGCGGCGCCCTCGGCGTCATGGCGGTCGGCACCGGGCTGCTCAACCCCTCGCTCTCCTCGCTCGCCTCGCGCGTCGTCGATCCGGACGAGGTCGGCGGCGTGATGGGGATCTACCAGTCGATGGGCAGCCTCGCGCGGATCGGCGGCCCGCTGCTGGGCGTGGTCAGTTTCCGCGACCTCGGCCAGGCGTGGCCGTTCCGCTTCGGCTCGCTGATGATGCTCGGCGCGGCGGCGCTGGCCGCCGTCCTGCTCGCGCGGCTGCGCGCCCGCGCCCCGGAGGCGCAACGATGATCTCTTTCCGCAGCGCCGTCGTTCTCCTCGCCGCCGCCGCGGCCGCGGCGCCTTATGCTCGCGCCGTGGACCGCACCGAAGGGCAGCCGTTCGCCACCCGCTCCGTCGTCTACGCGCGGCACGGCGTCGCCGCGAGCGCCCAGCCCCTCGCCTCGCGCATCGGCGTCGCCGTGCTGGAGCGCGGCGGCACGGCGGTGGACGCGGCGATCGCGGTCAACGCCGCGCTCGCCGTCCTCGAGCCGGTCTCCTGCGGGCTCGGCGGGGACCTCTTCGCGATCGTGCGCGACCCGAAGACCGGCGAACTCGTCGGCCTCGACGCGTCGGGCCGCAGCCCGCTGGCGCTGACCCCGGACAAGATCCGCGCGAACCCCGACGGCACGATCCCGCTCTACAGCCCCTACTCCTGGACGGTGCCCGGCGCGGCGGACGGCTGGTTCGAGCTCCACCGCCGCTTCGGCCGGCTGCCGATGAAGGAGCTGCTCGCCCCGGCGATCCGCCTCGCCGAGGAAGGCGCTCCCGTGCCGCAGGTCATCGCCGGCGCGTGGGCCCGCTCGGAGCGCGTCTTCCGCGACAAGCCCGGATTCGCGGAGGTGTTTCTCCCCGGCGGACGCGCGCCGCGCGAAGGAGAGGTCTTCCGCAACCCGGCCCTCGCGCGCACGCTGCGGCTGCTCGCCGAGAAGGGGCGCGACGCCTACTACGACGGCCCGATCGCCGCGGCGATCGTCGCCTTCTCGCGCAAGGTCGGCGGCTTCTTCTCCCCCGAGGACTTCCGCCGCCACCATTCCGATTGGACGACGCCGATCAAGACGACCTACCGCGGCGCCGAGGTCTACGAGCTGCCGCCGAGCGGCCAAGGGCTGGCGACGCTGGAGATGCTCAACATCCTCGAAACGTTCGACCTCGCGGGGATGGGCCGGTCCTCGGCCGACTTCTGGCACGTCTTCGTCGAGGCGAAGAAGCTCGCCTTCGCCGACCGCGCGCGCTACTACGCCGACCCGGCCTTCGCCGCGACGCCGATCGCGACGCTGCTCGACAAGGAGTACGCCAAGCGGCGCGCGGCGCTGATCGACATGAAGCGCGCCGCGCTCGTCGAGCCGCCGCCCGACGCCGCGCTCGGCCACGGCGACACGACCTACCTCGCGACGGCCGACGCCGAGGGGATGGTCGTCTCGCTGATCCAGAGCAACTACACCGGCTTCGGCTCGGGCTACGTCGTGCCGGAGCTCGGCTTCGGCCTGCAGGACCGCGGCGGCCAGTTCGCGCTCGCCGCGAAGCACCCCAACGTGCAGGCCCCGGGCAAGCGGCCGTTCCACACGATCATCCCCGGCTTCCTCGCCCGCGGCGCGACGGTCTGCGCCTTCGGCGTGATGGGCGGGGCGACGCAGCCCCAAGGGCAGGCGCAGATCGTGGTCAACCTCGTCGACTTCGACATGAACATCCAGGAGGCGGGGGACGCGCCGCGATTCGTGCACGAAGGCTCGTCCGAGCCGACCGGAACTTCGATGAAGGACGGCGGGAACCTCGGGCTGGAGAGCGGCGTTGATGAAGGTGCGCGGCGCGGACTCGCGGCGCGCGGCCACCGGATCGTTCCGATGCCGGGGAACTTCGGCGGCTACCAGGCGGTCTGCCGCGACCTCGCGACGGGCGTCTTGTCGGGCGCTTCGGAATCGCGCAAGGACGGCGCCGCGATCGGCTACTGAACGGGGACAACAGCGCATGACGCTCGACACGTCGATCAGCGTCGTCCTCCCCACCTTCCGCGCGGCCGCGCACCTGCTCTGCTGCGCGCGGTCCCTCCTCCGCGAGGCCGACCCCGCCGGCCTCGAGGTCTGCATCTACGGCGACGGCGGCGGCGAGGCGTCGCGGGAGGCGATCGCGCTGGCCGCGGCGTCCCTCCGCGCCGCCGGGATCGCCGTCGCCGCGGTCTACGACCCGGTCAACCGCGGCAACACCCGCGCCGTCAACGCCGCCGCGGCGCTCGCCTCCGGCGCGTGGCTGCTCTTCGCCAACGACGACATGGCCTTCCCGCGCGGCTGGCGGGAACGGGTCGTCCCGCTGCTCCGCCCCGGCCGCGTCCTCTCGCTCACCTGCGCCGAGCCGCCGGGCGGCGGGCGCCCGCCGGCGTCCTGCTTCGTGCCGCGCGACCTCGGGCTCGACCCGGAACGGCTGGACCTCGCGGCGCTCGACGAGCTCGACGCCGCCCTCGCCGCGCCGACGCTCGAGGAGGGCGCGAACTACCCGTTCCTCGTCGAGCGTTCGCTGTTCCGCGCCGTCGGCGGGGCCGACGAGCGGTTCGCCGCCGGGCCGTACCACGACCCCGATCTCTTCCTGCGCCTCAAGCTCGACGGCGCGGAGCTGGTCCGCACCCGCGCCGCGCTGCTCTACCACTTCTCGGGGATCAGCCTGCGGTTCGGGGAGGGCGGGCGGCGCCGTTCGGCGTGCCCGGACTGGGTGCGCTCCGAGAACCGGGCCCGTCTCGAGTTCATCCGCAAGTGGGGGGCGAAGCCGCACGCGCCGTTCGGCCGCGTGCCGGCGACGCGCGCCGACGCGCCGTGGGACGCCAGGCCGCGGCGGTTGCCGGAGCGCGCGCGCCGCGCGGCGATCCTCGCCGTCGAGCGGCTCCGCGCCGCGCTCCGCGAGGCGCGCCACGCGCGTTGACGCGGGCGCGGCCGGCGCCGCGCTCGACGAACACCCGGCCCGCGCCTCGGCGGGCGAGCGGCGCCGCGCTCGACGAGCCCGCGGCTCAGCGGGCGAGCGACTCGACGTACCAGGCGTAGGTCTCGGCGATCCCCCGCTCGAGCGGGATCCGCGGCGCCCAGCCGAGCGCCTTGAGCCGCGAGACGTCGAGCAGCTTGCGCGGCGTGCCGTCCGGCTTCGTCGCGTCGAAGCGCAGCTCCCC
>JAJFTU010000024.1 GCA_021372775.1 bacterium
GCCGCGGCCTCGCGCGCCGCCGCGTCCGCCGCCGCCTTCTCCGCGGCCAGACGCGCCTTCTCCGCCTCCTCCAGCTTCTTGGCGACCGCCGGCGGGATCGGCGGGCCGGCCGGGCCGCACGAGGCGCCCGGGTCGAGGTCGAGCAGGATCCGCCGCGCCGCGCCCCGCTCCTGCGGGTCGCTGGCGTCGCGCAGGCCGGAGAGCAGGTCGCGCGAGCAGGGGTCCTTCAGGCGGGCCAGGGCGTCCAAGGCGGCGAAGCGGACGAGCTGGTCGTCGTCGTCGAGCGCGGCCATCGCCGCGTCCGACGCCTCGGGCACGCCGATCTCGCTCAGCGCCTCGATCGCCGCGCGCCGGACGTCCTCGTCCGGTTCGTCGAGCAGGCGGAAAAGCGGCGTCGCCCCCTCGGGGGCGCGCAGCATGGCCAGCGACTGGATCGCCCGCCGACGGACGAGGGCGATCGGATCCCCGACCAGCGGGTCGAGGGTCGGCACCCCCTTGGCGCTGCCGAGCTGCCCCAGCGCGCCGGCGGCGCTGGCGCGGACGCCGGGATCCTTGTCGGCCGCGGCGATCGCGAGCAGCGGGATCAGCTCTTCGTTGCGACTGCGCCCGATCGCGGCGGCGGCGGTCGCGCGGACCTTCGGCTGGGAGGCGCGCAGCGCGATCTCCAGCGTCCGCTGGTCGAGCCGGCCGTCCCGTTCCGCGGCGTAGATCGCGTCGACCTGCCGCTCCACGCTCCGCCCGCAGCCGGCGGCGGCGAGCGCCAGCGCGGCCACGGCGAGCGTCGAAAGGAAGCGGCGGGTCGTCACGGTCAGTCGTAGTCCATCGGATTGATCCGCTTCTTGCGCGGATCGGCGGCGGCCTTCTCCTTCGCCGTCTCGAACTTCTTGTCCAGCGAGGCGCGGCGCGCGCTCTCGGCCTTGAAGGCGTCGGCGAACTGCCGCTCGCGCGAGCCGTCCGCCGCGCGCAGCTCGCCCAGCGCCGTCTCGAAGTCGGTCCCGTCTCCCCGCGGCGCCGCCGCGTGGAGCACGATGCCGGTGGCGACGTCGATCGTCAGGGTCCCCTTGCACAGCGGACACTGGACTTCGATCTTATCGGTGGAGTTCGGATCGGCCATGGGCTGGTCCCTCGTCGGGATGCGGGTCGCGCTCCCGCGCCGGACGGCGCGGGACGGCCTGCCGCGGCGGGGCCAAGATGCACCCGGCGACCGGGGGGATGCAAGTTTCCGGTCGAGGACGCAGAATCGACGGGACGGGCGCTCGGCCCGTTCCTCTTCCGCCCCGCCGCAGGGGCCGCCGCAGCGAGGAAATCCGTGACCCCCCCAGTTCCGCACTCTCCGCAGGACGTGATCCGCAACCTGCTCGCCGGCGCGGGCGAACTCCCCGTGCTGCCGGACGTCGCGGTCCGGATCCTCGAGGAGATGAAGTCGCCGAACGTCAACGCGCGGAAGCTGGCGGAGTTCGTCAGCAAGGATCCGGTGTTGGCGAGCTCGGTCCTGCGCGTGGCCAACTCCGCGCTCTACGGGGGGCGGTCGGAGATCACCGACCTGCCGTACGCGATGGTCCGCGTCGGCCTGCAGCAGGTGAAGAACCTCGTCCTCGCCCTCGTCCTCCGCTCGCGGATGGCCGACCCGCAGGTCTACGGCACGCTCGGCGCCTCGCTGATGGAGCACGCCCTCGCCGTCGCCTTCGGCGCGCGGCTGGTCGCCGACATGGCGAACATCGACAGCCAGGAGTCGTTCCTCTGCGGCCTCCTGCACGACTTCGGCCGCCTGGCGCTGATCAAGGCGCTGCGCGAGTCGGCGGGGATCCGCCGCGGCGACCTCGCGCCGGAACAGATGCTGATGGTCGACCAGTACCACGAGGAGGCGGGCGCGATGCTCGCCGCGAACTGGCGGCTGCCGGAGGCGGTCGTCGTCGTCGCGCGGCGCCACCACCACCCGGAACAGGCGACCGACCACAAGGAGATGGTCGCGGCCGTCGCCTTCGCCGACCAGATGGCCCACAAGCTGGGTCTCGGCGGCGACGCCGAGCCGGCGATCGACCTCAACGGCCATCCGGCGGTGAAGATCCTCAACCTCAAGCAGGACGAGGTGGCGGATCTCGTCGGCCACATGCCGGGGCTCTTCGCGACCGCGCGCGCGGCGATGTACGCCTGACGCCGTCCGCCGCGGACGAGGCGAAAACGAAACCGCGCGGGGTTTTCCCCGCGCGGTTCGCGTTCCGGGATCCGCGCCGTCGTTTCCCGCGGCACGGCCGCTCGGTCGTCCGCTTCGTCTCCCGCGGCGCCTGGCGCTCAGTCGTCCGCTTCGTCTCCCGCGGCGCCTGGCGCTCAGTCGTCCGACTCGTCGGGAGCGCGCGCCCCGGCGAAGCGGGCCAGCCCGT
>JAJFTU010000025.1 GCA_021372775.1 bacterium
TTCGAGCGCGCTTGGATCGTCGTCGACGAGCAACACACGGCCCGCGTCCGCCATCCCGCCTCCAAAGGATATGTCGCGCCGATCCCACTTCCGCTCGGCGTCAAACTTATCGGGCGGACGGTATGAATCCTTGACCCTCGGGCGGCGCGAGGCCGGCTGGAAACTGCACGCCGCGGCAGGACCGGAGGGGTTCGGACGCCGGCGGACCTCCGCCGATGTCGGCCCGGAACGCGACGACGCGCCCCCTCCCGCGGAGAGGGCGCGTCGAGGGCCGTCCCGTCCGTCAGAACGAGGCGAGGCCCCTGCGGTCCGGAGCTTCGGGCGCGACGGCGCCGAAGCGCGGCTTCGCCGCCGCCGCCGAGGCGACGCCCCGCGGCGCGAGGCCCGGGTCTCCGCCGCGTCCTTCGCGGCGCGTTCCCGCGGAGGACGAGAGCCGGAAGCCCGAGACCAAGCCGCGCAGTTCCTCGGACTGCCCGCTCAGTTCCTCGGCGACCGAGGCCGACTCCTCCGAACTCGCCGCCGTCTGCTGCGTGACCTCGTTGATCTGCTCCACGGCGACCTCGACCTGATGGATGCCGCCGGCCTGCTGCTCCGACGCGGCCGCCATCTCGTTCATCACCTCGGCCACGCGCCGCGTCTGCTCGTGGATGACGCCGAACGCCTCGCCGACCTGCGCGTCCACCGCCACGCCGCGCTCGGCGGCGGCGACCGCCTCCTTGATCAAGTCCGCCGTGTCGCGCGCGGCCTCGGCCGACCGCTTGGCGAGGTTCCGCACCTCCTCGGCGACGACCGCGAACCCCTTGCCGGCGTCCCCCGCGCGCGCCGCCTCGACCGCCGCGTTGAGCGCGAGGAGGTTCGTCTGGAACGCGATCTCGTCGATCGTCTTCACGATCTTCGCCGTCTGGTCGGACGACTTCTTGATCGCCTCGATCGTCTTGAACAGCGCGTCGAGCTTGTCCTTCCCGCCGTCGACGCAGGAGAGGGTGCCGTCGGCGAGGCTCCGCGCCTTTCCCGCGTTCTCCGCGTTCTGCCGCGTCATCGAGTCGAGCTCCTGCAGGCTGGAGCCGATCTCCTCCAGCGAGCTCGCCTGCTCCGACGAGCCGGAGGCGAGCGCCTGGCTCGACTTCCCGATCTGCGAGGCGGCCGACGACACCTGCTCCGACGCCGCCGCGACCTCCTGCATCCCGCCGTCGAGCTTGTCGATCGCCGCGTTGAGGGCGGTCTTGATCCGCGCGAACTCGCCCTTGAACTCGCCCTCGAGGCGCATGGAGAGATCGCGGTCCTCGAGGCGCGAGCAGACCGCCAGCACCTTCCCCGCGGCGTCCTGCATCGGGACCACCACTTCGTCGAGCGTGCGGTTGACGCCGGCCACGATCTTGCGGAAGTCCCCCGAGTGCTTCGTCTCGTCGGCCCGCACTTCGTAGCGGCCGTCGATCGCCGCCTTCGCCAGCAGCCCGGCGTCGCCGACGAGAAGGTTCACCGCCGCGATGCAGGTGTTGAGGTTGTCCTTGATCGCCGCGAAGTCCCCGTTGTAGGTCCCGCTGATCGGCGCGGGGATGTCCCCCTTGGCGATCCGGTCGACGTAGTCGGCGGCGACGCGGAGCGGGCCGATCACCGCGTCGAGCGTGCGGTTGACCCCTTCGACGACCTTGCGGAACTCGCCGCGGTGCCGCGAGGCGTCGGCGCGCGTCGCCAGCCGTCCCTCGACCGCCGCGTCGCTCAGCACGTTCGCGTCGCGCACGAGCGCGTCCACCGCCTCCATCATCTGGATCAGCGCCGGGATCAGCGTGTCGGCCTCCGACCGCCGTCCGATCTTCCGGCAGAGCGCCAGCTCC
>JAJFTU010000026.1 GCA_021372775.1 bacterium
GAAGTCGCCGACCAAACTGGAACCCGTCATCTGCCCCAGCGCCCCGAGGCGGATCGCCGACTCGAGGCGCGCGAGATCCTCCTGGAACCAGCGGATCCGCTCCGGGTGGGCGAGGACCGGCGTGATCCCCGCCACGCGCAGCTCGAAGATCGTCTCCTCGAGCCGCACCGGCGGCGTGCGGTAGGGGCACTCCAGCAGCAGGTACTTCCCCGCGTCGCCGAACGTCGCCAACTGTCCCGAACGGATCTTCGCGACGAGCCGGTCGGTCAGATGGACCTCGGCGCCGACGTGCAGCCGGAGCGGAATCCCCGCGCGCTTCAGATGCACGCGCAGCGCCTCGACCGCGGTGAGGATCCGGCTCCGCTCGTTGTTGTAGTCCCACTCCCGGCTGTGCGGCGTGGCGACGATCTCGGAGACGCCGTCCTCCGCCGCGACGCGCGCCATCGCCTCCGCGGCGGCCATGTCGGGCGCGCCGTCGTCGAGCCCCGGCAGCAGGTGGCAGTGCGTGTCGATCACGGCAGCGGCGGCTCCGGCTCCGCGCGCAGCGGCCGCGCCAGCAGTTCGGCCAGCGCGACGCGCGGATCCTTGTCCTCGAAGAGGATCTCGTGGACCTGCTCCACGATCGGCATCGGCACCTTCTGGCGCCGCCCGAGGGCGCGCGCCGCGCGGCAGGTCTCGACCCCTTCGGCGACCATCTTCATCTCGGCGAGGACTTCGGCGAGGGTGCGGCCGCGGCCGATCGCCTGTCCGACCTGGCGATTGCGCGAAAGCCCGCCGGTGCAGGTCAGGACCAGATCGCCGATCCCCGCGAGCCCCATGAAGGTCTCGCGCCGCGCGCCGAGGCTGACCCCGAGCCGCGAGATCTCGGCCAGCGCCCGCGTGATCAACGCCGCGCCCGCGTTGTGCCCGAACCCCAGCCCGTCGGCGACGCCGGCGGCGATCGCGACGACGTTCTTCAGCGCCGCGGAGAGCTCGACGCCGAGCGGGTCGGGCGAGGTGTAGACGCGGAAGTTGCCGTGGCTGAAGGCGCGCTGCGCGGCCTCCGCCATCTCCGCGTTCTCCGCCGCGGCGACGACCGCGGTCGGCTCGTCCATCGCCACCTCGCGGGCGAACGACGGCCCGCAGACCGCGACGGTCCGCCGCGCGCCTTCCGGCCCGAGTTCCTCGCCGACGATCTGGAACGGGAGCTTGAGGGTCTTGACCTCGATCCCCTTGCTCGCGATGACGATCGGTCCCGCCGGCCAGCGCGCGTCGCGCCGCGACGCGACGAACGAGCGCAGGAACTGGGTCGGGATCGCCAGCACGACGGCGCGCGCGCCGTCGAGCACCGCCTCGGCGTCGGCGCTGACCAGTTCCAGCCGTTCCGGGAACGGCACGCCCGGCAGAAAGACGCGGTTTTCGCCGCGCCGCGCGATCTCTTCCGGACCATCTTCCGCCCGGCACCACAACCGAACCGGACCGCGGCGCGCCAAATGAACCGCGAGGGCCGTGCCCCACGATCCCGCGCCCAGCACCGCCAGCGGCGCTGCGCCCATCCGTCCTCCTCCGCCCGGCCCGTCCGGCCGCGGCGAAGTCCTACGATAGCCGTTTTTGGCCGAGCCGCGACTCTTCCCCGCGCATCAAGCGGACGATGTTCTCGCGGTGCCGCCAGATGACGAGGAGGGCGGCGGCGAGCAGGAACGGGCCGCGCCGGACCGGGTCGCCGCAGAGGAAGCCGCCGACCGCGACCGTCGTCGCCGCGGCGAGCGAGCCGGCGCTGACGATCCGGGTCGGAACGCAGACGATCAGGAACGCGGCGAGCGCGGCGACGGCGAGCCGCCAGTCGAGCGCGATCAGGACGCCGAGCGCGGCGGCGATCCCCTTCCCGCCGCGGAACCGGAGCCACGGGGTGAAGACGTGCCCGGCGATCGCGGCGAGGGCCAGCGCCCCCTCCAGCCACGGCGCGCCCCAGTGGTTCCACGCGCCGCCGGCGACGGCCCGCCCGAGGAGGACGCCGACGACCCCCTTCAGCGCGTCGAGGGCGAGGACGGCGACGCCGACCCACGCCCCGCCGGCGCGCATCGCGTTGGTCGCGCCGATGTTCCCCGAGCCGACGCGGCGCACGTCGATTCCCCGGAAGAGGAAGACGAGGATCACGCCGAAGGGGACGCTTCCGCAGAGGAAGGCGACGAGGATCGCGAGCGCGTCAGACGCCATCGCCGTCCCCGCGCAGCGCGAACCGGCCCAGCGGCTCGTAGCGCGCGCCGCCGGGACCGAGATGACTCTCGAAAAGGATCATTTCGTCCACCGGAAATGGGCCGAAGACCGGGGCTTCCGCCGGCCGCGGCATCGTCGGGCGTCCTTCGCGCGCGGCCCGCGCGAGCGTCAGGTGCGGCGCGAAGGGGCGCGCCTCCGGCGCGAACCCCAGCCGCCGCGCGGCCTGCTCGGCGTCGCCGGCCAAGGCGGCGAGCCGCTCCGTCGGCCCCGCGATCCCCGCCCAGAGGACCCGCGGCCGCGAGGGGCCCGGAAAGGCGCCGATCCCCTCGATCGAAAACAGTCCGCCGCGGCCCCGCGCGGCGACCGCCGACAGCTCGGCGCGCAGCGGCGCGAGAAGCCGTTCCTCGGTGTCGCCGAAGAAGCGGAGCGTGAGATGAAGCGCCTCGCGCCCCGCCCAGCGCCAGCCGTCGTCGCGGCGCCGCGTCCGCGCCGCGAAGGCGGCGAGGGCGTCGAGCGTCGCCGGCGGCGGCGCGGCGGCGAGGAAGAGGCGGCGTCCCATCAGAGCCCCGCGTCGTCCGTCGGATCGCCGAGCGGGGCGAGCCCGGCCAACGCCCGGCGGGTCTGCTCGAGCGCCATCGTCGTCGCCATGTGGCGGACGGTCGCCCGGTCGCCGGCGAAGAGATGGCGCCGCACGAGCGTCTGGTCCCCGAACACGACGGCGATGTAGGCGAGCCCGACCGGCTTGTCGGCCGTCCCGCCGGCCGGCCCGGCGATGCCGGTCGTGGCCAGCGCGACGTCGGCGCCGAGCCGCGCGCGCACGCCGTGGGCCATCGCCCGCGCCGCCTCGGCGCTCACCGGCCCGCACCGATCCAGCAGGTCGGGCGGCACGCCGAGGATCAGCGGCTTGAGCGCGTCGGCGTACGGCACGAGCGAGCCGACGAAGAACCGCCCCGCCCCGGGCAGGTCGACGATGTTCTTCGCGAGAAGCCCGCCGGTGATCGTCTCCGCCACGGCGAGCGTCCAGCGCCGCGGCGTCAGCAGATCCCGCACCGCCCCGACGAGCGTGTCGGCGTCCCGGCCGTAGACGTGGTCCCCGAGCCGCCGCTCGAGCTCGCGGAGCGCGCGCGGCAGCGCTTCGTCCGCCTCTTCGTCGGTCTCGGCGCGCAGCGTGACCAGGACATCGACCTCGCCGTAGCGCGGCAGCAGCGTCACCTGCGCCGTTCCCGGCTCGATCCCCGCCGACCGGACGCGGCGATCGACCTCCGCCTCCGGGAGGCCGGCGACGCGCAGCACGGTGGTGCGCAGCACCGCGGCGCCGGCGAGGCGCGCGCGCAGCCGCGGCAGGACCTCGCGGTCGAGCATCGCCTCCATCTCGCGCGGCACGCCGGGCAGGGCCGCCACGACGACGCGCCCGAGGTCCACGAAAAAGCCGGGGGCGGTCCCCATCGGATTGGCGATCGGCTCGGCCCCCTGCGGCAGCAGAGCCTGACGGCCGGCCGACTCGGCCATCTCGCGGCCGAAGTCGCGGTAGCGCGCCTCGACCGCCTTGAGCAGCCCGGGGTTCAGCTCCAGCGGCAGGCCGAGCCCCGCCGCGATGCCGTCCCGCGTCACGTCGTCCACCGAAGGGCCGAGCCCGCCGGCGACGGCGACGACTTCCGCGCCGCCGTCGAGCGCCGTCTTCAGCGCGGCGGCGATCAGCGCCGGATCGTCCGGCACGAGGCACCGGGCGAGCACGCGGCAGCCGAGCCCTTCGAGCCAACGTCCGATCCGCACGCCGTTTCCGTCGGCGCGCCGGCCCGTCACCAGCTCGTCCCCCACGGCGAGCACGAAGGCCAACGGAGTCCTCATGCCGGGTCGTCCTCTCCCCCGTCGGCGGCCGGAAACTCGGCGCCGTCGATCGGCAGCTTCTCCGGCGCGACGATGCCGCCGGAGACGATCATCTTGAGCCCTTCCTCGGGCGAAAGCCCCAGCGGCCGGCACTCCTCGACCGGGAGGAGCACGAGGAACCCGGATGTCGGGTTCGGCGTCTGCGGCACGAAGACCGCGATGCAGCGGCGCGGCGGATCGCCGACGAGACGCGGCTGGTCGTTCGTGACGAACGCCACGCGGAAGCAGCCGCGGCGCGGGTACTCGATCAGCACGGCGCGGCGGAAGATCGAGCCGCCGCCCGGCTTGAACCCGTCGAGCAGCTGCCGGAACCCGCCGTAGACGCCGCCGAGCACCGGCAGCCGGCGCACGCCGGCCTCGGTCGCCCCGAGCAGCCGCCGCCCGACGACGTTGGTCGCGACCAAGCCGACGACGTAGAGCGCGGCGAAGATCGCGAGGACGGCGAGCGCGCGCGACGTCCAGAGCATCGCGACGTTCGGCGCGTGGTCGGCGCCGACGAGGCGCAGCACCTGCTCCGCCAGCGCGCGGTCGATCGCGCGGAAGATCAGCACGATCAGCCAGACCGTCAGCGCCGCGGGGAGCAGGACGAACAGCCCCGTCGCGATGCGCGACCGAACGTGGGCCGTCCAGCGGCTCATCGCGGGTCGGCGGCGCGGGCCGCGGGCGCGGCCGCGCGGAAGTCGGGCACGAACTTCACGAACTTCATCACGTAGTCCACCGCCGACCAGAGGGCGAGGAGCATCGAGACCCAGAGCGCGACGATCGGCAGGGCGGAGATCCCCTGCCAGCGCTCGAGGGTGTTGGTGAGGATCAAGAGCGAGATGGCGACGATCTGGCTGCCGGTCTTGAGCTTCCCCCAGATCGACGCCGGCAGCGCCACGCCGCGGACCGCGAGGATCGAGCGGATGCCGGAGACCGCGAACTCCCGCCCGACGATGATCACGACCATCCAGGCCGGCGCGACCGGGATGAAGTCCCCGCTCCGCGGCAGGTACTGGCGCGGCATCTGGACCAGCGAGATGAACGCCGCGGACGTGAGGAGCTTGTCGGCGATCGGGTCGAGCAGCGTCCCGAGGGTCGTCACCTGGTTCCGCCGCCGGGCGAGGAAGCCGTCGAAGAAATCGGTGACGGCGGCCAGCAGGAAGATCCCCACCCCGAGCAGCTCGCGGAGCGAGCTCGGCCCGAAGAACGGCGTGTCCCACAAGTGCAACGGCGGCGCCAGAAGCACCACCACGAGGAGCGGAACAAGAAAAATCCGAAAAAGCGTCAATGTGTTCGGTAGATTCATGGCCGTTGGTTGCTCATTTCGGTCCATCAGCGTACTTGATCCGCGTGAGGGCGGGGGCGCCCCGGGGAGGACCGATGCAGGACCGTTTGCCCCTGCGCGACGTCGCGGCCGACGAAAGCGCGTCGGCGAGGATACCGGAAATTTCCCGAAAGTGGTCCGCGGCCCAACCGTTCTTCGCCGCGGCCGACAAGCGCGACATCGCCGCCTTCCGGGCGGCGGCCAGTTCGCTGGCCGAGGCGATGGCGCCGACGGCGGCCACGGCGCCGGTCACGGCGGCGCTCTACTTCCATTCCGTCCTCTGCCGCGCGGCGGACGCCGCGAGGCCGCAGCGCGCCGCCTTGCCCGAGATGGAGCGTCTCGCGCTCGCCGACGCGCTCGCCGCGGCGGGGGCGGGACGTCCGCTCTGCGACGCCTTCCTCGCGCTGGCCGAGCGGACGGCCGGCGAGCTGCTGCCCCACCGCCATCCGATGCACCCGGTGGCCGTGCGCGCCCGCCGGCACATCGAATCGCACTGGGGCGAGCCGCTCTCGCTCTCCCGCGTCGCCTCGACGCTCGGCGTCACCCGCACCTACCTCTCCGCCCTCTTCCGGCGGGAGTGCGGCGTCACGCTGACCGAGTACATCCACCTCGTGCGGATCGAGCGGGCGGAGGAGCTGCTGCGGGAAGGCGGCCGCTCCCTGGCGACGATCGCGTCGCTGGCCGGCTACGGCAGCTACCGGCACTTCCACCGCAGCTTCCTCAAGCTGCGGCGGATGTCGCCGCGGGCCTTCGCGCGCGGGCTGTCCGCCGACGTCGCGGCGCTCGACGAGCACGCCGCCGGGCTTCCGGTCATGCCGGAGCGGGCCGCCGACTGACCGCTCGTCTCCCGCCGAAATCGCGTTCCGGGGCGGCGCCGCGCGGCGCCGTCCCCGGGCCGCGCTCGCTCTCTTCTCTTCCGCGGACCGGCCGCGCCGACCGGAAGACGGGCGCCGTCCCCGGCGCGGGCGACTGACGCCTTCCCGTCTTCGCGGTAATCTCGGCCGCGCGGGGCCCGACCCCGCGCGGAGGCTCTTCGGGATGACTCGCGGGTTGGCGTTGATTCTCCTGGCCGGCGCGCTCGCGCCGTGCGCTCTCGCCGCCGAGGCCAACCTCCAGCCGGTCGCCGAGCGGCTCGCCTCGCCGCAGGCGCGCGACCGCGTCCGCGCCCTCGCCGACCTGCGCCGCCTCAAGCCCACAGGGGCCAAGGCGCGTCCCCTCCTCGAGCGCGGCGCGGCCGACGCCGCGCCGGAGGTCCGGCTCGAGGCGGCCTCCGTCGCCGCCGACCTGCTCGGCGCCGGCGCCATCGACCTCTTGCGGCCGCTGGCCGCCGATCAGGAGCGGACCGTCCGCGAGACGTCGGTCCGGCTGCTCTGCCGGATGTGGGAGGAGGCCGAGCCGCGCGAGGCCTGCCGCGGCTTCCTCGGCTCGGCCGACGTCGCGGTCCGCGCGCAGGCGTTCGCCGCCCTGCGCGAGGCGGCGCCGACCGATCCGCTGGCCGTGCGCGCGTTCCGCGCCGGCCTCGACGACCGCGCGCCGATCGTCCAGCGCGCGGCGGTCCTCGGCCTCGCCGTCGCGCGGGACGCCGACTCCGCGGCGCGCCTCGGGCGGATCGCCCGCACGGCGCCCGACCTCGTCGCCGAGCCGATCGCCGCCGAAGCGCTGCCGACGATCGGCGGCGGCGAGGCGATCGACGCCCTCGCCGCGCTGCTTCCCCGCCCCGCGCCCGGCGACCGCCCGTCGGGCGTCGTCCGCTGCGCGGCGCTC
>JAJFTU010000027.1 GCA_021372775.1 bacterium
CCACTTGTCGTTGAGCGCCAGCGCCGCGGCGAATCCCTCCTCCGGCGCGCGCGACCACTCGAGGATCTTCTTCCCCCAGTACATCCGCATGTAGTTGTGCATCGTCCCCGAGCGGACCATCTGCCGCTGCGCCGCGTTCCAGGCCGGATCGTGCGTTTCCGCCCGCTCCAACGCGTCGAGCGGGTAGAGCGCGGGGCGCGGGTCGGCGGCGTGCGCGCCGAGGACGCCGCGGCACCACGCCGGCAGTCCCTCCCAGCGGTCGTAGCTCGGGTTGAAGCGGCAGAAGTTGAACGAGAGCTCGCGGCGCACGACGAGCTGCTCGAAGAACGCCTCGGCCCCCGGGCCGCGCCGCGCGCGGACGGCGAGCGCCGCGCGGAGCGGCGAGAGCTGGCCGAAGTGGAGGTAGGGGGAGAGGCCGGAGGTCGCGTCCTCGAGCGACGGGTCGTTGCGCCGCTCCGCGTAGCGGCCGAGGCCGCGGGCGAGGAACTCCTCCAGCCGCTCCTCCGCCGCCGTCTCGCCCCCTTCGAGATCGTCGATCGGCGGGACGGAGCGGTCCGCGCCGAGCGCGTCGAGCGTCCCCGCGACGTCGTCGAGGTCCACTTCGTCGCGGGGCAGGTCGAGGCCGAGCGAGGAGCGGCGCGGCCGGCGCTCGGCGAGCGGCGCGAGGAAGCGCGGCAGCGCGCGCCGGATCTTCGGCCGCAGCGTCGCCGCCGCGAACTCCTCCTTGCCCGACGCCGACTCGACCGGCACGACGACGTCGGTCTCCACCTCCTCGACGAGGCAGGGCGCCGCGGCGGCGAAGCGGGCGCGCCATTCGCGCGGCGCGCGGAGCACGGCGCCGTCCACGACGACGCGCGCGGCGTCCGGCGCGAGACGGAGCGCCGCCTCGTGCGGCTCGCCGCGCAGCGCGACGAGGCGCACGCCGCGTTCGGCGAGGCGCCGCCGGACGTCGGCGAGCCCCTGCAGCAGGAACGCGTAGTGGCGCGCGTTCGCCTCGGGATAGTCGGGGGTCAGGCCGAAGACGACGACGAGCGGCGTCCCGGCCTCGTCGGCGCGGTCCGCGGCGTAGGCGAAGGCGTGGTTGAAGCCGACGCGCATCGCCCCCTGCATCCAGTAGAGGACGTAGGCGCCGCGGCGCGCGTCGGCGTCGTTGAGCGGCCGGACCCGCTCCTCCTGAATCACGCCTTGGCGCCCGAGGGGCGGATCGAGGCGACGAGCGCCTTGAACGCCGCGCGCTGCGCCTCGACCGCCGCGCGCGGGCCGACGAGCTTGAAGAAGACGCTGCCGCGCGGCCCTTCGACGATCGCGCCGAGGAGCAGCGCGTCTTTCTGCGCCGGGGGCGCTTCCTTCCCCGCGCCCATCGCCATCGCCCCTTGGTACTCGCCGGCGATCTCGACGAGCGTCGTCTTGACCAGCGCGCCGGCGAGCGGCGCGACCTTCGCCGCGGGGGGCGCGCCGGCGGGGCCGGCGAACTGCGAGCGCCAGCGCTCGACGTTGTCCTGCACGGCGCCGCCTTGGCCGGGGCCGAAGGCGAAGACGTTGCACGCCGCGCCGCCGGCCGCGTACTGCGCGATCCGCATCCCGCTCGGCGGCGACGACGTCCAGCCCGCGGGGACGGTCCACGAAACGCCGGGATCGGCCTGTTCCGCGTCCGCCGCGGAGGGCGCGGCGCCTTGCGCGCGGTCGATCGGCGGATGGCCCGGCGGCAGCGATTCGGCGTTGGTGGGCGCGTTGGCCGGCGCGTTCGACGGCGCGTTCGACGGCGCGGGCGCCGCGGCGGGCCGCTTGTCGTCGGCCGGCACGGTCCCGCGGGAGCAGGCGGCGGCGAAGAGGAGAAGGAGCGCGAGGGAAAGGGACGTCGCGGTGCGGGTCATCGGCGGTCTCCGCGCGGCCGCGCGGCGCGCCTGCGGCCGGAGGGGGAACAGTACGGCGCTCGCCGGCGCCGCGCAGCGCGCTTCGCGCCCCGCGCGAGGTCGCGTCGATCGTCCCGGCAGCGCGCTCAAGGCACGAGGACGATCTTCCCCATGTTGGCGTTCTTCTCCATCAGCGCGTGCGCCTCCGCGGCCCGCGCGAAGGGGAAGACGCTGTCCACGAGCGGCTTCAGCCGGCCTTCGGCGAGGAGCGGCAGCATCCGCGCGCGGAACGTCTGCGTGACCGCGATCTTCTCCTCGAGCGGCCGCGCCCGCAGCACGGTGCCGAAGAGCCGCAGCCGCTTGCCCATCACGACCGAGAGGTTCAGCTCCGCCTTGTGCCCGGCCATCGTGCCGACGAAGACGATCCGCCCGCGCGGCGCGAGGATCTCCATGTGCAGCGGGAAGGCGGCCGCGCCGACGAGATCGAGCACGACGTCCGCGCCCCGCGGCGCCGCGGCGCGCACCTGGTCCGCGAGGTCCGGGGCGGTCCCGTCGAGGACCGTGCCGATCCCCATCTCCTCGAGGCGGCGCTTCTTCTCCGCGCTGCGCGTCGAGCCGACGACCCGCGCGCCGCAGGCCGCCGCGATCTGCGCCGCGGCGAGGCCGACGCCGGAGGCGAGCGCGGGCACGTAGACCGTCTCCCCCGCGGCGAGGCCGCACTGCAGGACCAGCGCATCGAAGGCGGTGAGGAACGCCTCGGGCACGGCGCCGGCCTCTTCCCACGAAAGCCGCTCGGGCACTTCGAGGCAGAGCCGTTCGTGCGTCGCGACCTCCGTCGCGTGCCCGCCGCCGCCGAGGATGCCCATCACGCGCGCGCCGGGCGCGAGGCCGAAGACGCGCGCGCCGACCGCCGCGACCTCGCCGGCGAACTCGAGGCCGGGGACGTCGGCGGGGGCGCCGGGAGGGGCGGGGTAGCGGCCGCGCCGCTGCAGCAGATCGGCGCGGTTGAGCGCGGCGGCGCGGACGCGGACCACGACCTCCTCCGGACCGGGAACGAGCCGCTCCCGCTCCTGCAGTTCGAGAACGTCGGGGTCGCCGAAACGGGGGATGACGATCGCTTTCATGGGCCGAGGATCGCACGCGCGGCGCGGCGTGTCAGCCGGCCTTTCGGCGCTTCGAAACCGCGGCGCGAGGACGGAGGGAACGAAGGCGTGCGGCCGCTGCGGCGCGGCGCGCCGGGGCGGTCGATCAGCCGCGGGGCGCCGTCTGGACCGCGCCGCGCCGGGGCGGTCGATCAGCCGCGGGGCGCCGTCTGGACCGCGCCGCGCAGCGCGAGCGCGACGACCGATCCGACCGCCGCCGCGAACTCCGCGTCGTCGGCGTCGAAGTCGCGCGTCGTGGCGTCGGCGTAGAGCAGCACGAGCAGCGGCGGCAGGCCGCGTCCGGCGAGGATCGGCAGCGCGAGGACGCCGCGGATCCCCTCCAGCGCGGGATGCGGCTGGCCGAAGAGCAGCTCCGCCGTCGGATCGTGGAAGACGGCCGTTTCGCCGCGTTCCAGCACCGCCGACGCGGCCGAGCCGACGCCGGGGGCGACGATCGAGTTCAGCGGGTCGCGCGGGTGGCCGGCGACGGCGATCTCGCGCAACGGAATCCGCGGCCCGACCGCCTGCAGCACCGAGCCGCGGCCGACCTCGAGGCCGGCCTGCGCCGCGCGCAGCGCGACGCGCGCCACGCCGTCCAGATCCGTCGCGCCGAGCGCGAGCCGCGCCGCGCCGGAGAGGGCGCGCCGCTCCCGCCGCACGCGCGCCCAAAGCTGCTCGCGCGAGGCGTCGGCGACGAGCCGCTCGGAGAAGGCGAGGTTCGCCTGCACCGACTCGCCGAGCAGTTCGTCGAGCCCCAGATGCTGCCGCAGCAGGTCGGGGCGCGCGTCGGCCCGCTCCTCCGCGGCGCGCGGCCCGCCCGCCGGGTCGGGCGTCGGCCGCGGCGCGGCCGGAGACGCCGGCCCGGCGATCGGCGCCGCGGGGAGGAACGCCGCGGTGCGCCGCGCGGCCTCGATGAAGCCGGCGAAGATCGTTTCGACCTTGTGCCGCAGCTCCGCCACCTTCATCCGGTCGCCGAGCGACGGCGAGCGCTGGGCGAGCGCCTCGAGCGTCTGCACCGTGATCTCGCGGAACGTCTCCATCACGCCGACGCCGGTCGTCGCCACCGCTTCGTGCGTCGGCAGGCGGCGCCAGTTCAGTTCGGCGTCGAGCTCCCCCGCGGGGAGCGCGTCGGCGAGGTCGCGCTTGTTCCACTGCAGGACGATCGGCAGCTTCTGCGGGTCGAGCCCGTTCCCCGTCAGGTTGCGCTGCAGGTTGCGCAGCATCACGCGGTTGTTCTCGCGCTGGCGCGGCGAGGAGTCGGCGACGAAGACGACGCCGTCGGCGCCGGCGAGCACCTGGCGGCGGGTCGTGTCGTACTGGATCTGCCCGGGGACGGTGTAGAGCTTGATCCGCACGTTGAGGCCGAAGAGCTGCCCGAGGTCGAACGGCAGCAGGTCGAAGAAGAGCGTGCGGTCCCCTTCGGTCCGCAGCGAGACCATCGGCTGGCGC
Organism: bacterium; assembly: GCA_021372775.1. Classification (NCBI taxonomy): domain Bacteria; species bacterium. Next base: position 4,445 of record JAJFTU010000027.1, read on the forward strand.
CGGCGCGGATCGGTGAGACGGTGGATCGTCTCGAGATTGGTCGTCTTCCCCGAGAGAGCCGGTCCGTAGTAGACCAGCTTCACGTAGAGCGACTTGTCGGCCGTGCTGAACTGCATCCTCAGTACCCCGCCGTCGCGTCCACGACGTTGAGCAGCGGCCGGCCGGCGAGCCAGCGCGCCACGTTCTCGGCGAATATAGCCTCTACCTTGTCCATCGTGCCCGGCGCCGTGCCGCCGATGTGCGGCGTCAGGACGACCCGCGGCTCGCGCCAGACGGCGTGGTCGGGCGCCGGCGGCTCGTCGGGAAAGACGTCGAGCCCCGCCCCGTCGATCCTCCCCGCCTCGAGCGCCTCGAGGAGCGGATCGAGATCGACGAGGCCGCCCCGGCCGACGTTGACGAAGACCGCGCCGGGACGCAGCTTGGCGATCCGCTCGGCGTCGAAGAGGCCGCGCGTGGCGGCGGTGATCGGCGCGGCGAGGACGACGACGTCGGCGGCGCCGAGCGCGTCGTCGAGCCGCGCGGCCGGCACGACCGCGTCGAACTCCGGCGGCGGCGGCGCGTCGGTCCGGCGCGCGCCGACGACCTTCATCCCGGCGGCGCGGGCGCGCCGCGCGACGCCGCGGCCGACTTCGCCGACGCCGACGACGAGCATCGTCCGCCCGGCGAGGACGAACGGCGCGGCGGCGGCGTCCTCCCAGAACTTCTCGCGGATCCACTCGCCGCGCGACTGCGCGTCGCGGCAGAGCGCGATCCGCCGCGTCGCGGCGTAGAGCAGCGCCATCGCGTGGTCGGCCACCGCGTCGGCCGTCGCGCCGCGGCTGTTGGTGACGGCGATCCCCGACGCCGCGAGGGCGGGGGACAGCAGCCGATCGACGCCGTCCTCGGGGGTGTGGACCCAGCGGAGCCTCTTCGCCGACGGGAGCAGGTCGGGCGGCAGCGTCCAGGTGAGGAGCGCGTCGGCGTCCGGCAGCGCGGCGGCGAACGAAGCCCGGTCGCGCGTTTCGGGGAATTCCGCCTCGGGGAAGCGCGCGGCGAGACGGCGCGAGGCTTCCTCCGGCCAAGACCACACGGGCCAAGGCAGCGAGGCGTTCAGCAGGACGACCGGCTTCGGGGGGCGTTCCATTGACGCCTATGTTGCCACGCTCTCGTTTGTCGGTACATCCGGAGCGGACGACGGATCGGGCGGCGGCGCGGGCGGGCCGCCCGCCGGCGGGCGCGGGGCGAACGCGCGGAGGGCGGACGATGCGGGCGGACGACGTTCGGACGGTCGGCGTGGTCGGGGCGGGACAGATGGGGAGCGGCATCGCGCAGGTCTTCGCGCAGGCGGGGCGCGCGGTGCTGCTGCACGACGTTTCGGCCGAGGCGCTCGAGCGCGGGCTCGCCGCGATCGACCGCAACCTGCAGCGCGCGGTGGACAAGGGACGTCTGGCCGCCGACGAGGCGCCGGCGGTCCGCTCCCGCGTCGCCGCGGCGGCGCGCCTCGAGGAGCTCGCCGCCGCGGATCTCGTCGTCGAGGCGGTCGTCGAGAACTTCGACGTCAAGTCGGAGCTGCTGCGCGCGCTCGGGCGGATCGTCCGCCCCGAGGCGATCCTCGCCTCCAACACCTCGTCGCTGCCGATCACGCGCCTCGCCGCCGCGGTCTCGCGGCCGGAGCGGGTCGCGGGGATGCACTTCATGAACCCGGCGCCGGCGATGAAGCTGGTCGAAGTCGTGCGCGGCCTCGCCACCGACGACGCCGTCTTCGAGCTCGTCCGCGAGCTCGCGACGCGTCTCGGGAAGACGCCGGTCGCGGTGCAGGACTTCCCCGGCTTCGTCTCCAACCGCGTGCTGATGCCGCTGATCAACGAAGCGGTCTGCGCGGTCCACGAAGGGGTGGCGAGCGTCGAGGACGTGGACGCCGTGATGAAGCTGGGGATGAACCACCCGATGGGCCCGCTGGAGCTCGCCGACCTGATCGGGCTCGACACCTGCCTCGCGATCATGCGCGTCCTGCACGACGGGTTCGGCGATCCGAAGTACCGGCCGTGCCCGCTGCTGGTGAAGTACGTGGACGCCGGCTGGCTGGGGCGCAAGACGGGGCGCGGCTTCTATCGCTACTGAGCCGCCGCGGCGCCGTTTCTTGTAAAGCCGCGGGGGACGCGGGACACTACGCGCATGGAATCGTTCGATGTCGCCTCGTTCGCGACGTGGCTCGTCGCGTTTCTGTTCTCGACCACCTGCCACGAGGCGGCGCACGCCGTCGTCGGCCGGTGGGGCGGCGACCGCACCGCCGAGAAGCAGGCGACGCTCAACCCGCTGCCGCACCTGCGCCGCGAGCCGATCGGGATGGTCGTGATGCCGCTCGTCACCGGGATGATGAGCCACGGCAGCTCGCTGATCGGCTGGGCCTCCGCGCCGTACGACCCCGAATGGGCGCGGCGCCGCCCCGGTTGGGCGGCGCTGATGTCGGCCGCGGGGCCGGCGGCGAACGTGGTCCTCGCCGCGCTCTGCATCGCCGCGCTGCGGCTCCTGCGCGGCGCGTCGATTCCGTACGCGGCGGCGTACCTGCTGCTCGTCGGCGCCTGCCTCAACGCGCTGCTCTTCGTCTTCAACCTGATCCCGCTGCCGCCGCTCGACGGCGCGGGGGTCGTGCGGGGCCTCGGCGGGCCGTTCGCGGCTGCGCTGGACGGGCTGCGCCGCTCCCCCTTCGCCTCGATCGCCGCCTTCTTCGCCGCCTTCATGCTTTTCCAGTGGGTCGCGCCGCACGTCGTGAACGTCGTCGTGGCGCTCGTCGTCGGAGGCGCGCGGTGAACGCCTCCCCCGACACCTGCTGGACGCTCCTCTCGCGGCGCGAGGGGCCGGACCTCCGGATCTTCCGCGTGCGGTTCGACCGCTACCGGATCGCCCCGACCGACATCGAGCGCGACTTCGTGGTCCTCGACGGGCCGGACTGGGTCAACGTCGTGCCGCTCACCGACGACGGCGAGGTCGTCCTCGTGCGGCAGTTCCGCCACGGCTCGGGGCGCGTGACGCTCGAGGTGCCCGGAGGCGTCGTCAACCGCGGCGAGGATCCGGCCGCGGCCGCGCTGCGCGAACTGCGCGAGGAGACCGGCTGCGCCGCGCGCTCGATCGAGCCGATCGGCGCGCTCAACCCGAATCCGGCGATCCAGACCAACCGCTGCCACTTCTTCCTCGCCCGCGGCGTCGTTCCCGACGGCCCGCCCGAGCCGGACGAGGCGGAGCGGATCGAGGTCGTCCGCGTGCCGCGGCGCGACGTGCCGCGCCTCGTCGGGGAAGGTGCGTTCGACCACGCCCTCGTCGCCCTCGCCTTCGGCTTCGCGGGATTGATCGACGGGCCGCTCTCGGGGACGCGGTGAGCCTCCCGCCGCCGCGCGTCGCGCCGCTCGTCCTCGGCGCGGCGACGATCGACCCGCCGCTGTTCCTCGCGCCTCTCGCGGGGATCTGCGACCGCCACTACCGCCTGATCGTCCGCCGCCTCGGAGGCGTCGGCCTCGTCTCGATGGAGTTCATCTCCGCCGACGCGGTGACGCGCGGCAGCGCGGCGATGATCGAGAAGATGCGCTTCGCCGAGGAGGAGCGGCCGCTTTCGATCCAGATCTACGGCCGCGATCCGGAGCGGATGGCCGCCTGCGCGGATCTGGTCGAGGCGCTGCGCCCGGACGTCTGCGACATCAACATGGGCTGCCCGGCGAACAAGGTCCTCAAGGGGTGCTCCGGCGCGGCGCTGATGGGCGACCTGCCGCGCGCCGCGAAGATCGTCGAGGCTTGCCGACGCCGGCTCTCGATTCCGCTGACGGTGAAGTTCCGGATGGGGCTGGGCAAGGGGGACGATCCGGTCAATTACCTCGAGCTCGGCCGGATCTGCCAGGCCCTCGGCGTCGCCGCGGTCGCGCTGCACGGACGCACGGCGAAGCAGATGTTTTCCGGCGCCGCCGACTGGGACGCGATCGCGCGGCTCAAGCGGGAACTCGCGATTCCGGTGATCGGCAACGGCGACGTCAAGACGCCGGAGGACGCGCTGGAGATGTTCCGCCGCACCGGCTGCGACGGCGTGATGGTCGGCCGCGGCGCGCTGGCCGACCCGTGGATCTTCCGCCGCGCCGCCGCGCTTCTTGCGGGACGCCCCGCGCCGGCGGCGACGCTCGCCGAGCGCCGCGCGCTGATCCTCGAGCACTTCGGCTGGATCGTGCGCGACGAGCCGCCGCCCGAGGCGCTGCACAAGCTGCGGACCTTCCTCGGCTGGTACACGCGCGGCGTGCCGGGCGGGCGGCGGCTGCGCGGCCTGATCAACGACCTCAAGGCGCCGGAGCTCTTCCTCGAGGCGGTCGAGGAGCACTTCGCGGCCCTCGATCGCGCCGGCGCGGACCGCGCGCCGGACGAGCCGTAAGGCCCGCGTTCCCCGCGCGACCGCCGGGGCGGAGGCAGCGCCGGACGAGCCGCAAGGCCCGCGTTCCCCGCGAAACTCGACGCCGCCGCGGCGACGCCGCCTTCGGCGCCGCCGCGGTACTATTGCGGCATGCGGTTCGAGCTTCTTCGGCCGGTCTTGGGGATCACGGCGCTCGGCGTCGTCGTCGTCGGGGCGGCGCGGACGCTCTGGCCGTTCCTCGACCCGATCCTCTGGGCGATGATCCTCGGCTCGGCCACCTGGCCCGCCTATCGCCGCCTGCGCGCGTGGTTCGGCGGGCGCGAAGGCCTGGCCGCGGCGACGATGACCGCGATCCTCGTCCTCGTCGTCGTCATCCCCGTGTTCTTCCTCTCCCTCTCGCTCGTGCGCGAAGTCCAGCCGACGGTCGAGCGGATGCAGAAGTGGGCCGAGGGGGGCGCGCTGGAGATGCCCGACTGGGTCAAGAACGTGCCGGGGCTCGAAGGGCAGGTCAAGCCGTGGATGGAGCGGATGACCGACCCGCGGACGCGCGAGGCCTGGATCCGCGGCACGCTGCTCCCGGCGGAGCGGCTGCTGCGTTGGAGCCGGAACATCCTTCACGTCGCGGCCGTGGCGCTGCTCGCCGTCTTCGCGCTCTTCTTCGTCTACCGCGACGGCGAGAAGGCGGCGCGCGAGGTCGGACTGCTGCTCGACAAGATCGCCGGCGGGCAGGGGAAGGAACTGCTCCGCGCCGTGCGCGAGACGGTCCGCGCCGTCTTCTTCGGCTGGCTTCTCACCGCCGCCGCGCAGGGCGTGGTCTCGATGATCGGCTACTGGATCTGCGGCCTCGGCTCGCCGGTCCTGCTCGGCGTGGCCACCGGCCTCGCCGCGGTGATTCCGTTCGGCGTGGGGCTGGTCTGGATCCCCGCCGTCGCCTCGCTCGCCCTCGCGGGGGAGTGGGGGAAGGCGGTCTTCCTGACGGTCTGGAGCCTCGGCTTCGTCGGCCTGATCGACAACTTCCTCCGCCCGCTCTTCATCTCCGGCCCGTCGAAGATCCCGTTCGTGATCGTCTTCTTCGGCGTGATGGGCGGGCTGCTCGTCTACGGGCTCCTCGGGCTGGTCCTCGGCCCCTGCTTCCTCGCGATCCTGCTGGCCCTCTGGCGCCAGTGGAGCGGGACGCTCGTCGCCGCCTCCGGTCCGGAGGCGCAAACTTGACGCCCCCGGCGGCGTCGGCTTGCGCGCCGCGCCCCCGTTGGCTAGAATCCGCCCGCTGTTGATCGAGACCCCGAGCGGGAATAGCTCAGCTGGTAGAGCACGACCTTGCCAAGGTCGGGGTCGCGGGTTCGAGTCCCGTTTCCCGCTCCATTCTTCGGTCGTCGTCGCGCGCCGGGCCGGTCGCCCGGCGTTTTCGTTTTCGGGACTTCCCGCGCCGCGTTGACGCGCGGAAACGCCGGTTGCTACGATCGCGCCGCGGCGGCGGCCGCGCCGGGGGGCGCGCCGTTCCGCGGGGAGGCGGGCAGTGGTCTCGATCGGGGCTTCGGACGTCGGCCGGGCCGCGGGCGACCGCGGCGGCCGGCGCGCGCTCGTCACGGGGGCCGGCGGCGGCATCGGCCGCGCCCTCTCGCTCCGTCTCGCCGCCCGCGGCTGGCGGCTGGCGCTGGTCGGGCATCGTCCCGCGCCGCTGCGGGAGACCGCGCGGCTCTGCCGCGGGCTCGGCGCCGAAACGCTCGAGCTGGCCGCCGACGTCGCCGCGCCGCGGGAGGTCGAAGCCGCCGTCGCCGAGGCGGGAAGGACGTTCGGCGCCCTCGACGGCGTCGCGAACAACGCCGGCGCGGTGCGGCACGAGCCGATCGAGGAACTCGAGCCGGACGCGTGGCGCGCGATGCTCGACGTCAACCTGACCGGGCCGTACCTCGTCACGCGCGCCGCGCTGCCGTGGCTGCGGCGCGGGGACGCGCCGTCGGTGGTGATGGTCTCCTCGACGCTGGGGATGGTCGGGCTCCCGCGGTCCGCGGCGTACTGCGCGGCCAAGGGCGGGCTCAACAACTTCGCCCGCGCCCTGGCGGTCGAGCTGGCCCCGCAGGGGGTGCGGGTCAACGTCGTCTGCCCCGGCGTGATCGACACGCCGATGCTCGACGCGCCGGGGGAGGATCCGTCCGACCGCGCGGCGCGGGTCGCCCGCCTGGGGCGTCTTCACCCGATCGGCCGGGTCGGCGCGCCGGACGAGGTCGCCCTCGTCGTCGAGGGGCTTCTGGCGCCCGGGCCGGCGTTCCTGACCGGAGCGGTGATTCCGGTGGACGGAGGCCAGACCGCCGGCTTCCTGGAGTAGGCCGAACCGGGGCGGGACGCCCGGCCCGGGCGGGCAAACTGGATGGCCGCGCCGGCGCCGCCGCCGTAGACTTCCCCTGATCCGGGGGATGCTGCGCCCACAACTACGAGGGGTCCGTTCGCGATGACCGAAGAGCAGTCGTCCCGCAAAGTGCGCGTTCTGGTCGTGGATGACGAAGAGGCGATCCGGGAAGGGATCGGCCGCGCGCTCGCGCGCCGCGGCTGCGCCGTCCAGACCGCCGGCGACGGGTTCGAGGCCGGCTACCAGATGGCCGCCTTCAAGCCGGAAGTCGTCCTGCTCGACATCGTCATGCCGGGCATGGGCGGCTTCGACGTCTGCGAGCGGATGCGCCGCATGCGTGACGGCGAGAAGCTGAAGATCATCATCCTCACCGGCTTCGGCGGTTCGGGGAACAACGAACAGTCGCTGATCTCCGGGGCCGATTTGTTCCTCACCAAGCCGCAGGACACCAAAAGCCTGATGGCCCACATCGAGGACATACTCGGAGACTGAAAGCGCATGACCGGTCCCGACGCGCCCGACGCGGTCCTCGCCTGGACGAGGGTCGCCGACGATCCGAACGGAGCGCTGCTCATCGATGCCGGAGGACGCATCGTCGAGCTCAACGAGACCGCCGCCGCGCTTTTGGGACGCCCCGCGGCCCGCTGCCGCGGACGCCGCCTGCTCGCGCTCCTGCCGCCCGCCGCGATGGAGGCGGTGCGGCGCGCGCTGCCGGGGTTCCTCGCCTCGGGAAGGCTGCGCGACCTCGAAGTGACGATCGACGAGGGGGGCGAGACGAGGCTGCTCCTCGTGGACGGCCTCGCGCTCCGGTGCGACGGCGGCGCCTTCGCCGGCGCGCGTCTCGCGGTGCGCGACGCGACGCGGCGCGAGGCGCGGCGCGCGCACGAGGCCGACGTCGCGGTCCGCGCGGCGCTGTCCCGCTTCGCCGCGGCGATCGCGCACAAGATCAACAACCCGCTCCAAGGGCTCGTCGTGCGGCTCGAGCTGCTCGAGGAAGACTGCGCCGAAGGGGGCGCCGATCCGGACCTGATCGAGAAGATCGCCGAAGGGGTGGCGCGGATCCAAGGCGTCGTCCGCGACCTGCCGACGCTGCAGCGGAACCACGAGCCGGCGCCGGAGGAGGCGGGCGCGCCGCTGCACAAGGTCCTCGCCGAGACGCTCGCGCTGGTCGAGGACCCGGCCGCCCATCGGCGCGTCGCGCTCGTCCTCGACGCCCCCGGCGAAGTTCCGCCGAGCTCGGTTCCCGCGGCCGTCGTGCGCGACATCATGACCGCGCTGCTGCTCAACGCCGTGCGCGCGGCGCGTCCCGGCGGCGAGGTCGAGCTGACGGTCCTCGCGGACGGGGACGGCGGCACGCTCGTCGTCGTCCACGACGACGCGCCGGCGATCGACGAAGGGCGGCTGGGGCACGTTTTCGACCCGTTCACGGGGTGCGAGGCGGGCCGCGGCGACGACTGCGGCCTCTTCGTCGCCTTCCTGCTGGCCCGCCGCTACGGCGCGCGGCTCGCCGTGTCGTCGTGCGCCGGGCGAGGCAACACTTTCAAGCTCCTCCTGCCTTCCGCCTGACCCGCGCGCCGCCGCGCGCTACCATCGGGTTCCGCCATGAGCCTCGATGCGATCCCGATCCTTCCCGCCCCCGACTGCTCGTGCGAATGTCGGCCGGTGGCGCTCGTGCGCGACGGCGTGCTCCTCGGCCTCGAAGGGGAGGACGGCGCGCCGCCGTGCGACGCCTGCCTCGCCGCCGCCTTCCGCGCGCAGGACCCGGCGCGCCTGACGCAGCCGCTCCGCGCGCGCGGCATCGAGCGGGACGCCGCGCGCCCGGAAGAGATGGACCCGGCGCCGTGGGACGAGGTCGTGGACCGGGTCGCGTTCCTGCTCGCCGAGGCGGCGCGCGGCCAGCGACGCGTCGTCTGGATCTCCTGCGGCGGCGCGCCGCGCCTGCTGCAGGCCGTGCCGCGGCGGATCGGCCGCCTCGTGCCCGATCTCACGTTGATCCGCCGCCAGCCGCCGCGGGAACGTCTCGGCCGGCTGCTCGACGGGATGCTCTATCCCGACGAGCGGGCCGGCGCCGACGGGCTCAAGAGCGCCGACCTGATCGTCGCCTGGGGCGCCGATCCGCGCCGCGGGCCGCCGCCCCTCTGGTTCGCCGCGTCGGCCGCGGTCGAGCGCGGCGCGAAGCTCGTCGTCGTCGATCCGCGCGCCTCGGCCAGCGCCCGCGAGGGAACGCTCCACCTGCCGCTGCGCCCGGCGACCGACGTCGCGCTGGCGATGACGCTCGTCGAGCGGCTCCGTCCGACCTCGGAGCGCGCGGCGTCGTTCCCGGCCCTGCTCAACTCCGCCCTCTCGGAGTGGCCGACCGCGCGCGGCGCGGAGGTCTGCGGCCTCGCGCCGCGCGACGTCGAGCGGCTCGCCGGCTGGCTCGCCGAGGCGAAGCAACCGGCCCTTCTGCTCGGCGGCGGGCTCGCCCGCCAGCCGGAGGCGCTGATGGCGGTGCACGCCGTCGTGCTCCTCGCCCGCTCGGCGAAGGCGCTGATCGTCGGCCCCTCGTCCGCGCCCGATCCGTCGCTCGGCGTGCTCCTGCCGAACGGCTCGTCGTCGGCGCGCGAGGCGGAGGCCGGGGCGCTGGACCGCGAACTGGCCGCCCGGGAGCCGCGCCACGACCTCGTGATCGTCGAGGGGGGCGATCCGCTCGACGAGTTCCCGGCCGGCGGCGGCCTGCCCGGCTACCTGCGCCAAGCCGGGTTCATCGTGACGCTCGCCGACGTTTGGAGCCGTTGCTGCGCCCTCTCCGACATCGTCCTGCCGGTCGCGGCCCACGTGGAGCGGGGAGACGCGGCGGGGCTGCGCTGGCCGCCGACGATGCGGCTCGGCCGCCCCGCGCTGCCGCCGCGGCGGGACGCGCGGACCGACGCCGCCGTCTGGCGCGCGGTCGCGAAGCGGGTCGGCTGGCCGGAGCGTTGGTTCCCCGCCGACCCGGCCGACCTGGCCCGCGAGGTTTCCGCGTACGGCGTGCCGACGTTCCGCCTGACCGGCCTTCCGGGGCGCTGGGAGCCTCCTGTCTTCCGCGAGGCGGGGGAGGGGCCCAGAAGCGCGCCGGACCAGTTCCGCGTCTTCAAGCTCCTTCTGACGCGCGGCGAATGGCATCTGCCGATCGGCGTCTTCCCCTCGGGGCCGCCGCCGCTGCTGCTCAATCCGGCCGACGCCGCGGCGCGCGGCCTTTCGGCCGGCCGGATGGTCGTCGTCCACAACGAGCGGGCGCGGCTCCTGGCGCGGGCGGTCCTCGATCCGGCGCAGCCGCCGGGAGTGGTCGTCCTTCCGGAGCGGTGGCCGGTTCATCGCGGCCGCTCGGTCAACGAGCTGCTGCCGCCGCAGCGGTTCGAAGGGGACGGCGAAGCGCCGGAGCCCTGCCTGGTCGATCTCGCCAAGCCGTGACGGCGCGGCCGGGCCGCGGCGCTAGCGCTCGATCCGGACGACGAGCGATCCCTCGACGCGGCTCTCCCGCAGCTTGGAGAGCGCGTCGTCGATCCGCTCGAGCGGGGCGGTCTCGATCCGCGGCGCGAGCGGGAGCCGGGCCGCCAGCGCGAGGAAATCGGCGGCGTCGGACCTCGTCGCGTTGGCCACCGACCGCAGGACCCGCTCGCGGTAGAGCAGGCGGTCGTAGTCGAGGGGCGGAATCTCGGTCATCGTCACCCCGGCCAGCGCGAGCGTCCCGCCGGAGGCCAGCGCCCCCAAGGCGCGCGGGACGAGCCCGCCCGCGGGCGCGAAGCAGATCGCGCCGTCCAAGGGGGCGGGGACCGGCCCGTCGGCCGGCCCGGCCCACGCCGCGCCGAGGTCGAGGGCGAGCCGCCGGTGGGCCTCCCCCCGGGTGAAGACGAAGACCTCGTGCCCCTGCGCCCGCGCGACCTGCAGCGTCAGGTGGGCCGACGCGCCGAATCCGTAGAGGCCGATCCGCGCCGGACGGTCGAGGCCCAGAAGGCGGAAGGCGCGGTAGCCGATCACCCCGCCGCAGAGGAGCGGGGCGGCCTCCTCGTCGGCGAACCGTTCCGGGAGCGGGACGAGAAAGCGGGCCGGCGCCGCCATCAGCTCGGCGAACCCGCCGTCGGCGGAGAAGCCGTTGAACTGCGCCTCGGGGCAGAGGTTCTCGAGCCCGCGGCGGCAAAACTCGCACCCCCCGCAGGCGCGGCGCAGCCAGAACGCCCCGACCCGCGCGCCGGCCGGGGGGCCGCCCCCGTCGGCGGCGGGGCGGACGATTTTGCCTACCGCCTGATGGCCCAGGACGAGCGGAAGGCGGGGCGGCCGCAACTCCCCCTCCACAAGGTGCAGATCAGTCCGACAGAGGGCGCAGCAGACGACGGCGACCAGCGCCTCGTCCGGCCGGGGCGTCGGCGCGGGGTGTTCGGCGACGTCCAAAAGCGTGTGCCGACGGTCGGCCGACCGGCGCAGCACGGCGGCTTTCATGGCTCCGCGGGGCTCCTGTTGGCCGGGGTCACCAACACCCCGGGCCGCCCGCTAATGTTACGAAGATATGGATTTCCACCGCTTCATCCACAGCTGTGAAAATCGGTTTGTCGACGATGCGGGACGAAAAACGTCAAATTCCCGACACCCTCTGACCGCGACGCAAAACGTCGTTTGCCGGAGGGCGGCGCGCGCCCTGATGAGTCGCGCCGTTCCTGACCGGCGTCCAGAAAATGCGTTCGGCGATTGCGCCGCGGGACTGAACTCTCTCCATCCGCGCCAATGCGCGCAGGGTGGGTGATTTCGCGCACGCCTTGGATTCGTTTATGTTCGTTTGCGTTCGCGATCAGCGCCGGACTAGCCGGTATGTTTGGCACGCGCGTTGCTCTATTGAAGGGCGCGGAGGCAAGCGGCTTGCCGCGGCCGCCGCCGGGAAGACTGGCCAAATTGGCCGGGAGCTCGGGAAACCGAATACGGGCCTGACGACAACGGGTGGGGAACGGCCCGTCGGACCGAACCTGGCTTCGTCTAGTCTTCCGCATTATTCGCCAAATCCCCCGCGGACTTGTCCGCGGGGGATTTATTTTGGTCCGGTTCCGCGCCGCGTTGCGGCGCCCGCGCGACGCCTGCTACCTTCTCCCGTTCCGCCGCGCACAAGACGCGTCGATCGACAGAGGCCTCCCATGCTTTTGAAACCGCTCGAGCGGGTCCGCAACATCGGCATCATCGCGCACATCGACGCGGGGAAGACGACGACCACCGAGCGCTTCCTGTACTACGCCGGCCTGACGCACAAGATCGGCGAGGTCCACGACGGCGAGGCCGTGATGGACTTCCGCCCGGACGAGCGGGAGCGCGGCATCACCATCTCCGCCGCGGCGACGACGTTCATCTGGAACGACCATCAGGTCAACCTGATCGACACGCCGGGCCACGTGGACTTCACGGCCGAGGTCGAGCGGAGCCTGCGCGCGCTCGACGGCGCGGTCGTGATCTTCTCCGGCGTCGAGGGGGTGGAGCCGCAGAGCGAGACGGTCTGGCGGCAGGCGGACCGCTACGGCGTGCCGCGCGTCGCCTTCATCAACAAGCTCGACCGCGTCGGCGCCGACCACGAGCGGGCGCTCGCCGACATGGAGGCCAAGCTCGGCGCGCGCGCGGCGTTCGTCAATCTGCCGCACGGGCTCGAGGACCGGCTGGACGGCGTCGTCGACCTGCTGGAGATGAAGCTGCTGGTCTTCGACGCGGAGTCGCACGGCCGCGAGCTCGAAGCGCGCGCGATTCCCGCGGACGCGGCCGACGCCGCCGCGGCGGCGCGCGAGCGGCTCGTCGAGAAGACCGCCGACGCGGTGGAATGGCTCGCCGACAAGTACCTCGCCGAGGAGCCGATCTCGACCGACGAACTGAAGCGGGCGATCCGCGAGGCGACCGTCGCCGGGCGGCTCGTGCCGGTCCTCTGCGGCGCCGCGCTGCGCGACCTCGGCATCCGGCCGATCCTCGACGCCGTCTGCGACTACCTTCCCGCGCCGATCGACCGCCCGCCCGCCGCGGGCGAGGATCCGGAGAACGGCGGGACGGTCGTCTGTCCCGCGTCGCTCGAGGCGCCGTTCGCCGCGCTCGTCTTCAAGGTCGTCGCGGCGCCGAACACCGACTTCTACTGGCTGCGCGTCTACTCCGGCTCGCTCTCCAGCGAGGACCGCTGCTACAACCCGCGCACCAAGACGCGCCTCCGCCTGCGCCGGCTGCTGCGGATCCACGCCGACCGCACCGAGCCGGTGGACCGCGCCGAGTGCGGGGACATCGTCGCCGTCCCGGGGCTGAAGGACGTCGCCAACGGCGACACGCTCTGCGCGCCGGAGAAGCCCGTCGTCTTCGAGGCGATCCAGTTCCCGCAGACGGTCGTCTCGGTGGCCGTCGAGGCCCGCACCTCGGCCGACCGCGAGAAGCTGCTCGAGGTCGTCGCGCGCCTCACGCGCGAGGACCCGACGTTCACCTACCACACCGACGAGGAGACGGGACAGCTGATCCTCTCCGGCATGGGCGAGCTGCACCTCGAGGTGCTGCGCAACCGGATGCAGCGCGACTTCAACGTCGCCGCCCGCTTCGGCCGTCCCCGCGTGTCGTACCGCGAGACGGTGGCCGGCCCGGCGCGCGGCGTCGGGGACTTCGAGAAGCGGATGGGGGACGCGCTCGTCTCCGCGCGCGCCGAGGTGGACGTCGAGCCGCGGCCGCGCTCGGCCGGGGACCGCTCGCAGCCGCCGGTCGAGGTCGAGCTGGCCGGCGGGGCTGCGGCGCTTCCGCCGGCGCTGCAGCGCGAGGCGCTGGAGATCGTCGCCAACGCCTGCGCGGCGGGCGGCGGCTACGGCTACCCGGTGGTGGACGTCAAGGTGAAGGTGCTCGACGTGCAGCTCGGCGAGCCGCCCGATCCGCTCGTCCCGCTGCTCGCCTCGCTGACGATGGCGATGCGCGACGCCTTCGAGAAGGCCGGCTCGGTCGTGCTCGAGCCGGTGATGCGGCTCGAGGCGCGCGCGCCGGAGGAGTTCCTCGGCGCGGTGATGAAGGACCTCGGCGCGCGCCGCGCCGAGATCCGCGAGACGTCGCTCGTCGGGAACCTCGCCGTCGTCCGCGGGCGCGCGCCGCTCGCCGAGATGTTCGGCTACTCGACGCAGATCCGCTCGCTGACGCAGGGACGCGGCGTCTTCTCGCTCGAGCCGTTCGACTACCAGGCCGTCCCCGGGCACATCGCCGAGCGCGACCACACGCTCCTCTGAGGCGTCCTCCAATCCTTCCCGCGCCGCCGCCGGCGCCGCTCCGCGCGGCGCTTGACGCCCTCCCCGCGCCGTCTTAGGAACTGCCTGCCGCGGCGGAAAGAGGCCGCGGACGACGCGACGAAGCGCAGGAGGAAAACACCATGACGTACATGACCATCGAACCGCTGCGCAACTTGGCCCGGATGCAGAACGAGATGGCGCGCGCGATGAGCGAGGCTTTCGAGCAGGTCGGCGGGCGCGGAAGCGCGGACGGCTTCGTGCCGCCGGTGGACATCGTCGAAAGCAAGGAGTCGGTCGTGCTGCTCGCCGATTTGCCGGGCGTGAAGCTCGAGGACGTGGACGTTTCGGTCGAGAACCGCACGCTGACCCTGTCCGGCGAGCGCAAGCCGGGCGAGGACGCGAAGGACGGCGACGCGTTCCGCTGCGAACGGCCGGTCGGGCGCTTCACGCGCACCTTCTCGCTGCCGGCGACGGTGGACGTCGCGCGGATCAGCGCCGACGCGGCGGACGGCGTGCTGCGGATCTCGATTCCGAAGGCGGCCGACGCGCGGCCGCGCCGGATCGAGATCGCGCGGCGTTGACGCGGGAACGCGCGGCGGACGGGACCGGGCGGGATTCGCTCCCGCGCCGGTCCCTCGCCGTAATTTGGAGAGGCGCGCGACGGCGCGCGCCGCATGAAAACGCCGCGGCGGCGTGGCAGACTGCACGGGACGCGGCGAGCGCACGGCGCCGGACGAGGCGCGGCGGGGGATGTCGATGACGAGCCACGAGGATCCGGCGGTCGAAGTTGTCGGAGTGCTCCCGCTGCGCAACAGCGTGCTGTTTCCGCACGCCGTGATGCCGATCTCGGTCGGGCGCCGCAAGACGCTGGCGCTGATCGAGAGCGCGCTGGACAAGGATCTGCCGATCGCCGTCGTCAGCCAGAAGGACGCCGCGGTGGACGATCCGAGCCCGGACGATCTGTTCGAGCACGGCACGCTGGCGAAGATCGTCAAGGCGATCCGCGTCGGCGGCGGCAACGTCAACCTGATCATCCAAGGGCACGAGCGGCTGCGGGTGAAGCGCTTCGCGCAGCTCGAGCCGTACATCGCGGCCGAGGTGGAGCGGCTCGCCGAGCGGCCGTCGGAAGGGCTGGAGGTCGAGGCCTCGGCGCGCAACCTCGCGGCGCAGTTCCGCAAGCTCGTCGAGATCCACCCCAACCTCTCCGGCGACATCGCGGAGCTCTCGCTCCCCGAGGACGATCCGGACCGCCTGGCCGACCTCGTGGCGTCGGTCCTCCCCGTGCCGGTCGCCGACAAGATGGCGATCCTGCCGCTGACCTCGCTCGAGGAGCGGATCGAGAAGATCACCCACCGCATCGTGCGCGAGATCCAGGTGACGGAGCTCGGCTCGCAGATCCAGTCCCGCGTGATGGACGAGGTCGGCAAGACGCAGCGCCAGTTCTACCTGCGCGAGCAGATGAAGGCGATCCAGCGCGAGCTCGGCGAGGGGGACGACAAGTCCCGCGAGGTGGAGGAGTTCCGCAAGAAGGTCGAGGACGCGGCGATGCCGGACGAAGTCCGCGAGGTCGCCGAGCGCGAGCTCGACCGGATCTCCAGCATGTCGCCGTCGTCGGCCGAATACACCGTCTCGCGCACCTACCTCGACTGGCTCACCGCGCTGCCGTGGTCGAAGGCGACGGAAGACCACATCGACCTGCGCGAGGCGCGGCGGATCCTCGACGAGGACCACTACGACCTCGAGAAGGTCAAGGACCGCATCCTCGAGTACCTCGCCGTGCGCAAGCGGAAGCCGGACCTCAAAGGCCCGATCCTCTGCTTCGTCGGCCCCCCGGGGACCGGCAAGACGTCGCTCGGCCGCTCGATCGCGCGCTCGATGGGGCGCAAGTTCGTGCGCATCTCGCTCGGCGGCGTGCGCGACGAGGCGGAGATCCGCGGCCATCGGCGCACCTACGTCGGCGCGCTGCCGGGGCGGATCCTGCAGGGGCTGAAGAAGGCCGGCACGCGCAATCCGGTCTTCGTGCTCGACGAGGTGGACAAGCTCGGCGCGGACTTCCGCGGCGATCCGTCGTCCGCCCTGCTCGAGGTGCTGGATCCGGAGCAGAACTTCTCCTTCAGCGACCACTACCTCGAGGTCGCCTTCGACCTCTCGCAGGTCTTCTTCATCTGCACGGCCAACGTGCTCGACACGATCCCGCCGGCGCTGCGCGACCGGATGGAGGTCCTCTCGCTCCCCGGCTACACCGAGGAGGAGAAGATCGAGATCGCCAAGCGCCACCTGCTGCCGCGCCAGATCTCGGAGAACGGGCTGCGCCCCGACGAGCTGGAGCTGCCCGACCCGGCGCTGGCCAAGCTGATCGGCGAGTACACGCGGGAGGCCGGGCTGCGCAACCTCGAGCGCGAAGTGGCGAGCCTCTGCCGCAAGGTGGCCCGCCGCCTCGTCGAGCGCGAAGGGGAGGTCGAGACGCCGGTGAAGATCGGCCCCGACGCCCTGACGGAGCTCCTCGGCCCGCCGCAGTTCATCCGCGAGCTCGCGGAGCGCGCCGACCGTCCGGGGGTCGCGATCGGTCTCGCGTGGACGCAGGCCGGCGGCGACATCCTGTTCATCGAAGCGACGAAGATGCCGGGTCGCGGCAAGCTGATCATCACCGGCCGCCTGGGCGAGGTGATGAAGGAGTCGGCGCAGGCGGCGCTCTCCTGGATCCGCTCCAACGCCGCGCGCTTCGGCATCCCGGTCGAGGTCTTCGAGAAGAACGACCTCCACGTCCACGTGCCGGCGGGGGCGATCCCGAAGGACGGGCCGTCGGCCGGCGTGACGATCGACACCGCGCTCCTCTCGCTGCTCACCGACCGTCCGGTCAAGCCGCTCCTCGCGATGACCGGCGAGATCACCCTGCGCGGCAAGGTGCTGCCGGTCGGCGGCATCAAGGAGAAGGTCCTCGCCGCGCGGCGCGCCGGCGTGACGCGGATCGTCCTGCCGAAGCACAACGAAAAGGACCTCGAGGACATCCAGCCGGAACTCCGGCGCGACCTCGAGTTCGTCTTCGCCGAGGACATGGACTCCGTCGTGGTCGAGGCGCTCGGCGAGGGGGTGATCAAGAGCGCGCCGGCCGGCGGCGAGCGTCCGGCCGAGGTCCACGGCCAGGTCGAGGTCGTCGGCGAGGGGGCGGAGGAAGACGCTCCCTGAACCATGGGGCTTCAGGCGGGCGGGGCGGGGGCGCCCCGCCCGTTTCGTGCGCGGCGGGACGCGTTCGGTATCATGGACGCGAAAGGGATCGGCCGATGCTGAGTCAGCAAGAGGATTTCAAGCCGGGCGAGCGCTGCCCGGAAACGTGCGAGTTCTTCTGCGCCGCCTGCGACGGGCTGAAGGTCGAGACGACGCTGACGGTCGAGGCGGCGCAGCCGATGCCGCTCTGCCCGGCCTGCAAGGCCGCGGGGCGGAACGAGATCGACCAGCTCTGGGTCCGCGTCCGCGACCGCGCCGACTGGCGCAAGCGGGCCGACACCCGTTGGCGCGGGTTCTGGAGCTGACGCCCCCGGCGACCGTGCGGATCATCCGGCGCGTCGCGCCGCCCGGCGGCGGCGGCGGCGCGCAAAAAAAAGCGGCGCGGAAATCTCCGCGCCGCTTTTGATTTGTCCGGAAAGAGCGTCAGCGACGCTTCTTGGTGTTTCCGCCCGGCAGGAACGGGGTCGCCGGGAGCTCGCTGCTGCTGTCCTTCTGGTGGTTGACCAGCGCGCCCAGAGCCGCGATGCCGACCGCCGCCAGCACCGGGGCGAGATACCCGCCGCCGCCGCCCGCGCCCGCCGCGGCGCCGACCGCCGCGCCCTTCGTCTTGGCCGCGACCACCATGCCCGCGCGCGGACGACCTTCGACGATCCGCGCGACGCCGTCCGGCGTGCGGTCCAAGCCGGGGATCCGCCGGTCCGGTTCGGCCGACCACCACTCCGTGTCTTCCGGCTGCGGCGGGCCGAGAACCAGCGAGACTTCGATCTTCTCGCCGGCCGGGGCGTTGATCACGCGGTTGGCCAGGAAGAGCCCATCGCTCGTTTCGACGGCGATGTCGTAGTAGCCGTACGGAAGCCCCGTCAGCTGGTAATCGCCCTTGTCGGCCGACGGCGCGGAAGTGAAGACCTGCTTGGTGTCGAGGTGGACCGCGTAAACGCGCGCGCCGGTGACCGGCGTCGCCTTGTCGCCGCGCACGACCGCGCCCTTGAGCGAGACGTTGCCGGCGGGAGCGGCGGCGAAAGCCGCCGGAACGAGCAGCAGGCACGCCGCGACCGCGGCGAAGACACTGAACGCGTAGCGGCGAACGGTGGCGATTTGCATCGACATCGGAACTCTCCTTTGTCGCATCGCGCCGAACCGGATTCGAGGGTTCGACAACACGAGCGCCTTCCCCTCCCCTGGAGAAGAAGCCAGCCGGTACAGTAGTCCAAGAGCCGCGGCGGATCAACCGGTGTCGAGCGCCGCGACCGGAAATTGTTAACGCGGCAATCGGTCCGATTTAACGCTAGTTGACGAGGTTGTGGTGGTCGTCGTCGTGCTGACGTAGTCGTTGCTCTTGCCGCCCGAGGCGATCAGAGCGGCGACGACGAGCGCCCCGCCCCCGACCAGCACGGCCACGCCCTTTCCGGTGCGGAACCACGCCAAGCCGGTCGGCTCGGTGTTTTCGACCAGGCGGGCGACGCCGTAGATCGGCGCGTTCAGCCCCGGAGCGGGCTTCCCGGCCTCGATCCCGCCGAGCTTGTCGTCGGTCTGGACCGGCGAAAGGCGAAAGTCGGCGACGACCTTCTTGAGCGGCGGGACGAGCAGCGAGCGGTTCGAGACGTACGCCTTGCCGCCGTAGGCGACGGCGAGGTCGTAGAGGCCGCGGGCGACGGCGGGGAAGACGTACTTCCCGCCGGCGTCGCTTTCGACCGTCAGCGCGGCCCCGCGCGCCTCGAGCGGCGTCAGGACCAGCTTCGCCCCCGCGACCGGCTTTCCCGCTTCGTCGTGGATCGAGCCGCTCAGCCGCGCCATCTTCGGGGCCTTGGCCTCGTCCGCGGCGCGGGCGGGCAGGGCGGCGGCGGCGACGAGCGCCATAAGCAGGACGGTCCAGAGCGGCCGGAGCGAGAGTCGGTGCGCGTTCACGTGATCCTCCGTGGGCAACCCGGTGATGCTACACCATCGACGCCGCCGGCCGCCCCTCGTCTCGGACGGGCGACGGCCCGGCGCGCGCCGTTTCGGGCGGGCGCCGCCGCGCGCTTCGCGGACTTCGGCGACGCGTCGTCGCGGCGCGGCGCGCGCGCCGCCCCGCGGCGTTTCGGCGGGAAGGGGGCGCTCGTCAGAACGGGTTTTCGCCGCGGCGCAGCGCCTCTTCCGCGCGGTCGAGGCCGGGATAGTCGGGGGCGTCGTCGCGCACCGCCCGGAGGTGGTCGAGCGCCTCGGCGGGCTGCCCGGCGCGGCCGAACGCCGCCGCGGCGTGCCAGTGCAGCTCGGCCCGCTTCCGCGGCTCCCGCGGGGCTTCCGCGCCGGAGAGCAGCGCCTCGGCGCGCCGCGCCGCCTCGGGCCAATCGCGCGTCGTCTCGGCCAGCTCGAGGGCGCGCCAATCGCGGTTCCATCCGGCGGCCATCCCGCGGATCAACAGGGCGGCCTCGTCGGTCCGTCCGTCGCGGATCTCCTCCCGCGCCAGCCAGCCGGCGACGTTGTTGGACCACTCCTCGTCGGCGCGGACGGCGGGGAGGGCGCGGCACGCTTCGAGGAACGGCCGCCCCGAGGCCGCGCGGAGGCGGCGCTGCGCGTCGGCGACGAGCGCGCCGGCGCGGCAGCGGGCCTCGTCGGCGGCGGCGTTCTCCGGCACGAGGCCGGCGACGACGGCGAGGTCGTTCTCGTTCAGCGCCTGCTCGAGCAGGGCGGAGAAGGCGGGGCCGGTGCGCGGGGCGAGCGCGGCGAGCGCCGCCGTCGGCAGCCCGGCCTCGCGCAGCGTGCGGAGCGCGGTCGCCGCCTGGTCGGCGTTGTTCCGCGCGAGGACCTGATAGTCCTTCACCGCGAGGTCGACGTCGCCGAGGGCGAGCGAGACCTCGGCCAGCGTCTGGCGCGAGTTCGGGTCCCACGGGTCGAGCAGGCGGGCGCGGGCGGCGGAGCGGGCCGCCTCGGCCCGCAGCGCGTCCTCGTCCCCGGCGGCCGCGCCGTGCGCCAGACCCGCGGCGACGTAGTGGGCGTGATCCACGGAGTGCGGCGCGAACGTCGGGCGGGCGGCGAGGGCGCGGGTCTGGAAATCGACCGCCGCGCGCCAGGAGGCCGCGTCCTTGTCCGCGCGCCAGTGGTCGAAGGCGCGCGCCGCCGCGGCGCGCAGCGCCTCGGGATGGGCCGGGAGGAGCGCGGCGACGCCGGGCCAGAACGGCCCGGAGACGACGACGGCGGGCGCGACGGCGGCCGCGGCGGCGAAGGCGGCGAGCCGGCCCGCGCGCCGCGACGGCCGGTCGGACGGCGGCGGCGCGGACGCTCCGGCGAGGAGCGCCGTGAACAGGAGCAGCCCGGGCAACTGCAGGCCGAAGTCGAAGAACTCGTGCAGCGCCAGCGCGGCGAACGCGGCGTAGAGCGGCCACGGCGCGGGGCGCGGCGGGCGCTCCGCCCGGCGCGCGCGGACGAGGTCGCGGAGGAACAGCGCGGGGCCGAGGAGCGCGAGCAGCAGCCCCGGCAGGCCGGTCTCGAAGAGCGTTTCGAGATAGTCGTTGTGGGCGTAGTCGTAGCGCACGGCGATCGACTCGGGGCGGCGCCGCGCGAAGGCCGACTCGAAGGCGCCGCCGCCGACGCCGAAGACCGGCGCCTCGCCGAGCATCGCCGTCGTCGCCCGCGCCACCGCGCCGCGCCCTTCGGGGCTCGACCATTCCGCGGGGAGGGCGCGGAAGCGGGCCGCGGCGCCGGGGGCGGCGACGAGCAGCGCCGGGGCGAGGAGCAGCGCGGCGCCGCCGAGCGCGACGAAGGCGATTCTCCGGTTGCGCCACGGCGCGGCGATCAGCGCGCCGGCGACGACGATCGCCGCGCAGCCCAGGCCGCCGCGGGAGTGGCTCGCCAGGATGCCGACGACCTGCAGCGCCGCGAGGAGCGCGAGCGCGGCGCGCAGCGAGAACTCCTTGCCGCCGTCGGCCAAGAGCCCGCGCCGCGGCGCGGACGGCCGGTCGAGCAGCAGCGTCAGCGTGCAGCCGAGGCCGAGGTAGAGCAGCAGGGCGAAGTGGTTTCGGTTGACGAGCGAGCCGGTGGCGTCGCCGAGGTACGCCGTCTTCCGGTACCAAAGAATCGTTCCCGCGTTCGTTCCCCACTGCCAAAGGCCGTAGAACGCCTCCAGCCCGGCGAAGCCGGCCGCGGCCCACAGGAGGGCGCGGCGGGCGCGGCGCGCCTCCGGTCCGGCGAAGGCGGCGCGGGCCGCCCAGAAGACGGCGAGGGCCGCGAGAACGCGCGCCAGCAGATCGATCGTGCACCAGGCGTCGAGCGTCAGCCGCGCGGCGCCCGGCGCGGCCGCCGCGACCGCGGCGCCGTCGAGCGCGCGGAGCGGACCGGGCCACGCCTCGATCCGCTGCGCGGCGACCGCCGGGTTGAGCGCGGCGGCCAGCGAGGCGGGAATCGGGATCAGTTGGAGAAGGAGCCACGCGGGATAGGCGAGGACCGCGAGCCAGAAGAGGCCGGGCCGCCGTTCGGGGGGCGTCCGGAACAGGATCGCGGCCGAGGCGGCCGCGGCCAGCGCGAGGACCGCGCCGCGCGTTCCCGGCTCGACCGCGCCGAAGAGGGCCGCGCCGCCGATCGCGGCCGCGGCCAAGATCCACGCCAAGGGCGCGTTCCGGGCGGCGCCGAGCGCGCCGCCTTCGGGAATGCTCTCGGCCACGGCGCGCGGTCAGCCGCGGGCGCGCCCGCGGCCCTCCGCCGCGCGTTCCGCGTCCTCGCCCTTCCGCCGGGCGTAGCCGTAGCGGTAGTTGCGGTACTGGTACGGCACGCTGTCGATCCCCACGGCGTTGAGCAGCGCGCCGAGCAGCGGCACGCGGCCGGACGCCAGCTTCTCTTTGGCCATCCGCCCCGATTCGCGCGTGGTGACCGCCGAGCGGACGACGAGGATCGTGCCCTCGGTCGCGCGGCCGACGACCAGCGGATCGACGACGGAGAGGGTCGGCGGCGTGTCGAAGACGACGTGGTCCCAGTCCCCGCTCGACGCGAGCCGCTTCGCCAGGTCGGTGAACCGTTCCGCGTCCAGCAGCTCGGCCGGGTTCGGCGGGATCGGCCCCGCGGGGAGGAGCGTCACGTTAGGGACGCTCGTCGGCACGGCGAGACCGTCGAATTCCGCGTTGCCGGAGAGGTAGGTCGAGAGCCCCTCGTCGGCGGCGACGCCGAAGACGCGGTGGCAGCGCGGCCGCCGCAGGTCGGCGTCCACCAGCAGCACGCGCTTGCCGAGCTGGGCCAGCGCCGCGGCGAGGTTGATCGCCGTCGTCGTCTTCCCTTCGCCCGGCTGGCTGGAGGTGACCGTCAGGGAGCGCGGCGGATGCCCCGCCGTCGCCAGCAGCACCGCCGTGCGCAGCTCGCGGTAGGCCTCGGCCGCCGGCGAGAGGGGCGCGTCGTTCGTCGCCAGCGCCGGGTCGGGCCCTTCGGGATCGGCCTCCTCCGCGCGCCTTTCGCCGAGCCAGCGCCGCGGCCCCTGCGCCGGCGCGTCGGGGGCGGGGATCATCCCCAGCACCGGGACGCCGAGGGCGGCGCGGACGTCTTCGGGGGTCTTGATCGTGTTGTCGAGGTACTCGAGCAGCACGGCCCCGCCGACGCCGAGGAACAGGCCGACGAGGAAGCCGAGGGCGATGTTGACCTTCTTCTTCGGCTTGAAGATCTGGTGCGCCGGACGCGCCTCGTCGATCACGCGCACGTTGTGGCCGGTGTCGCCGAGGCTGGCGTTGAGCGCCATCTGGTTCTCTTTGTCGAGCAGGTCGTTGAGCGTCGCGCGCTTGGCGTCCACGATCTTCTTGCGCGTCAGGTACTCGCTGTACGGCCCCTGGAAGCGGTCCACGTCCACGCGCGAGCCGGCGAAGAGGCGCGAGAGCTCGTCCGCCTGCGCCTTCTTGTTCTCGTAGTCGATCCGCGCCGCCTCGACCGTGCGGCGGGCCAGCTCCGTCGTCTCGGAGGCCAGCTTCTCCTTCGCCGCGTCCATCTTGGAGCGGATCTTGATCACCTCGGGATACTGCGAGCCGTAGGTGGAGAACTTCTCGCGGTACTCCCGCTCCGCCTCCGCCGCCGCCTCGCCGAGCTGCTGGATGAACTGGTTCGTGCGGACTTCGTCCAGCGACTCGGGGCTGGCCGCGGCGTACGCCTTGTAGCGGCCCTGCGCCTCGGCGAGGTCCGCCTGGACCTTCGTCAGCCGCAGCCGCAGGTCCTCGAAGTTCTTGAGCGCCGCCTCGTTGGTGTCGCCGGTGACGAGCTGGTTCGCCCGCGCGAACTCCTGCAGCGCCGCCTCCTCGCGCGCGATCTCCGCGCGCAGCTCGGCGATCCGCTTGACGAAGAACTCGCCGGAGTCCCGCGCGATCTCGAGCTTGCTGCCGAGGGTGAAGTTGAGGTAGGCGCGGGCCACCGCGTTCGCCGCGGCGGCCGCGAAGTCGCGGTCGGGGGAGACGTAGGCGATCTCGACGAGATGGCTGTCGCGGACCGGCGTCACCGTCAGGCCGCCGCGCAGCGACTTGACCGGCGCGTAGTAAGGATCCGCCTCCGCCTGCGGGGCGCGGCCGAGGGAGAGGAGGCGCGAGAGGAGCGACGGCTCGCCGCCGGGCGCCGGACGCTCGCGCAGCCGCAGCACGTCCACCGCGCCGCGCAGCACCTTGTCCGACTCGATGATCTTGTACTGGGTGTTGTAGAAGTTCTGATAGTCGAGCCAGCTCGGCTCGGCGGTGGCGAGGTCCTGCTTGAGCAGCCGCACGCCGGAGCGTTCGATCGAGACCGAGCACGCCGAGCGGTAGACGGGGGTGGCGACGAAGCTCGCCACGGCCGACGCGAGCGTCGCCGCGAGGACGAAGGTGAAGATCAGGTAGCGCCGGCGGACGAGGACCTGCCAGTGCTCCCGGACGTTGAACTCGCGGCGCGCGGCGGCGTCGGACATGGCGAACTCCCCCGGCTCAGAAGAACGATTCGGGCACGACGACGATGTCGTTGCGCTGGAGCAGCATGTCTTCGTCCTTGCCCCGCTTGACCCGCTTGAGGTTGACCTTGAACAGCTGCTTCGAGCCGTCCGGCATCCGCCGGATGATCTGGACGCGGCTCTCGTTGGCGCGGTCGTTCCCGCCGCCGGCGGCGGTCACCGCCTGCAGCACGGTCATCGGCTCGCCGCCCGCGTACTCCACCGGGCCGGGGCGCGAGACGGCGCCGTTGACGAAGACCTTGAAGACCTGCTCGTAGGGGACCATCACGATGTCGCCGGGCTGGACCCGCAGGTTGGCCGACGGGTCGCCCTGGTAGACGAGCCGCTCGGCGTCGACCTCGATCCGCTCCGCGCCGCCGGCGGCGAACGGCCGGACGACGTAGATCCGCGTGCCGGCGCGGTCGATCAGGCCGCCCGCCTCGCCGACGACGTCGAGCAGCGTGCGGTCGCCGAGGAGGTTGATGATCCCCGGCTTGCTCACGGCGCCCTGGACGAAGACGCGGCGCGAAACGAACTCCTGCACGAAGACCGAGACCTGCGGGTCGCGGACGAGGTTCCCGTCGCGCAGCATCTGGGCGATCTTCTCTTCGACCCCGCGCGGCGTCAGGCCGCCGACCGGCACCTGCCCGAGCAGCGGCAGGGAGATCGTCCCGTCCTTCGTCACGCGCACCGTCCGGTCGAGCTGCGAGAGCTCGAAGACCTTGATGTCGAGCAGGTCGTTCGGACCGACGACGTAGTCGTCGACCCGCGTCGGCGGGGCGGCGAACGCCTTGGTGTCCGGCGTCGGGACGGTCTGCGGCGCGGGCGCCGGAGCGGGGGCCTTGGAGGCCTCCTGGGCGAGAACGGGGACCGCGGCCGCGGCGAGCGCGGCGGCGGCGAGGGCGAGGAGCTTCATCTGCGTCACTCCGGTTTCCCTCCGGCTAGAAGGCGTAGGTGCCGGAAGTCGTCACGTAGCGCTGGTCGTCCACGGCGGTCGGCAGGTTCGAGTCCCGCTTGCGCCGCCCGACGCGCAGCCCGATTTCGAAGCCGTTCTTGAGGCGGAACAGCGCCCCGACGTAGCTGTCCTTGGTGCGGTCGTCGCGGGGCGCGTGGATCGTCGGGGAGACCTCGGGGTACTTGGAGTCGCGCAGGCTGTAGCCGCCCTGCACGCCCCAGAAGGCGCCGAGGTACATGTCCACGCCGACGCCGCGGTAGGTGTCGACGTAGTAGAGGTTGCGCTCGAAGACGGAGAAGACCGGCGCCCGTTCCGCGGTGGCGGTGAAGCGGGTCCAGCCGTTCGGCCGGTAGCGGAGCTCCGAGGAGACGACCGTGCCGTCGAACGGCCGCAGCCCGAGGCTCGCGTCCTTCGGCTCCAGCTTCGACGTGCCGGCGAGCAGCCGTCCCGAGAGCTTGCTCGAGGCGCTGAACTCGACGCCGAGCGCGCGCCGCCGCTCCGTGGCGTTGCGGCTTTCCCCGCCGACCATGTGGCGGAAGTCGCTGTCGCGGTCGAGGTACTGGGCGAAGAGGCGCGTCCGCGGGCGGATCCGCCAGCCGACCTCGGCCGTGCGGTCCTTCTGGTCGCGGTCGAGCGCCTCGTCGATCGTCGCCTGCGTCCACTCGTCGCCGACGAGGAGGTAGTACGGCAGCTCGGAGTTGTAGCGGTAGCGGGTCGTCGAGGCGGTGAACGAGACGTCGGTCCGCGGGCTGAGGAAGAGGCGCGCGGTCTGCCAGACGCGGACGTCGTTCTCCCGCACGCGCTCGACGATTTCGGAGCTCGGACGCCAGCGGTAGCTGTTCCACGTCCCGCCGACGGTGAAGAGCGCGGGGCCGATCAGGGCGTCGAACTGCCCGTCGAAGTTGTTGTCGGCGTGGTTGAGCGACGAGTGCCGCGCGAAGACCTCGCCGGCCAGCTTGTCGTGGATCGTCAGCGCCAGGCGGTGGCCGATCGGCATCTGGGCCCGGACCTCCGGCCCCATGCGCAGGATGTAGTCGGTCTCCTTCGGCCGCGGGTCGGCCTGGGAGTAGAGGAACACGTTGTCGTCGTAGCCGATGTTGTCCAGCGTGAAGCGGGGCACGACGAGGAACGGACCCCAGCGGCGCGTGCCGAGCAGCTCCGGGAACGGGGCGTCGCGGGTCGGCGTCTGCGCGCCGGCGGCGCCGACCGCGGCCAGCATGGCCGCTCCCGCGAGCAATGTTCTCGTCCAGAACCGGCGACTCATGTCCGCTCCGCGCCCGTCGGTCCGCAGCCCCCGCGGCCGACGGACGGACTCCGACGATTATTCCCGAGGATGGGCGGTCCGGCCATCCGGGCCGCGGACCGCCCCAAAACAGACGCCGGCCCGGGACATCCGCGGGCCGGCGAGAGAAGCCGCGTGGGCGGCGAGCCTTACTTGGGAACGTTCGGGCTCACCGGGCTGCTGCTGTTGTCCTTGACGAGGCTGTTGGCGGCCACGGCGAGGATGATCGCCGCGCCGACGATCACGGTGACCTTCCCGGTCGGCGTGGAGAGGAAGCCTTCGCCGGCCGCGGGGGCCGCGGCGCTCTCGCCCGGCTTGCGGTCGGGGAGCGCCATCGTCACGGTGGTCTTCTCGCCGGCCTTGGCCATCACCCGGGCCGTCGCCAGCGGCTGCCCCTTGGCGTCGCTGATCAGCAGGTCGTAGTAGCCGGCGGGCAGGGCGGCGAGTTCGAAGCGGCCGTCCTTGTCGGTGCGCGAGGACGCGGCCGGCGCCTTGGCGCCGAGCGAGGTGGCCGCGACGGTCAGCGACGCGGCGGGAGTCACGAGATCCTTGTCGAAGACCCGGCCCGCGAGGCGGGCGTCGGCCGAGGACGGCGTCGCCGTCGCGGCGGGAACGGGTCCGAGGAACAGAGCGGCCGCGATGGCCACCGTCACGAGCTTCATCAACCGGTTCGCCTTCATGTCTTATGTCTCCGGCGCGAGTCGGACTCGCGGAGGCGCGGGCGCATGGGCGACGTTCGACGCTTGCGGAGCGACCCGAACGGCGGGGATCATGCGTACCGGAACCTTGGACCGCCCGCCGCCCCTGAGGCGGGCCGTTCCAATTGGACAGGAGATTATATGACTCGGGAGCAGATGAGGCGGCGACTCGCGGAAATTCTTCAAGTCGAGTCGATCAAGAAGGGTGATTTCGTCCTCGCCAGCGGCCGCCGGTCGAATTACTACCTCGACTGCCGCCGTACGACGCTCCACCCCGAGGGCGCCTATCTCGTGGGGAAGCTCGTCCTGGACGCGGCCGACCGTCGCGGCTGGGGCGCGGAGGCCGTCGGCGGCCTGACGCTCGGCGCCGATCCGATGGCCACGGCGGCGGCGGTGGTGTCCTACCTCGACGAGCGTCCGATCCGCGCGTTTCTGGTCCGCAAGGAAGCCAAGACGCACGGCACCGGGCAGCAGATCGAGGGGGCGCCGGCGGCGGGCGCGGCGGTCGTTCTCGTCGAGGACGTGATCACGACCGGCGGCAGCACGCTCGTGGCCAAGGAGGCCTGCGTCGCGGCCGGCTTGGTGGTGAAGGGGGTCGTGGCGTTGGTGGATCGCGAAGAAGGCGGCCGCGCCGCTCTCGAGGCCGCCGGCCTCGAGGTCGAGGCGCTCTTCACGGCCCGGGAACTCCTATCGACCGACTCGACCCACTCGACCGACGCGTAGGGGAGGCAGGCGCGGTGGTTTGTTGAGCGGTCCGACGATCGTCGGGGCGCGCCAGCCTCCCGTACGGATTCTATTGATTGGTGTCCGGACACCGTCCGGACACCGTGTCCGCCGGCGGACGTCGCCGGGGCGGGGCGGCGTTTCGTTTCAACGAGTTGCGCGGTCGCGGCGCGCGGCGCCGAACGTGCAGCCCTCCCTTCGCGGGAGGGACGATGCCGTCGAACAAAGAGGCGCGCGTCGAAGCGTTGAAGCACCCGGGGCGCGCGGAGGAAATCATCGAGGCGCTGGCGCGCGAATTCCGCCTCGCGCCGCATCTGGTCGCGGTGGCTGTCGGGGCGGCGGTCGCCGCCGCGGCGCGGCGCCTCGGCCCCGTCGCGGGCCCGGCGCTCGTGAGCTGGTTCCCCTGCGCCTGGGCGTTCATCCGCCCGGACCATTACGGCCTGACGCGACGGCCGATCTCGGCGCCGCGCGGGCGGGACCTCGGCGCGCGGGAAGAGATGGTCATGGCCGCGGCGGCGCACGGCGTTCCATGCGTCCTCGCGCCGCGGTTCGCCGCGCTTCTCACGGTGTTGATCGGCGAGCGGTGCGGGTCGGCGCTCGCGCGGGCGCTGCAGCCGGGCCTTGGGCGGGAGGACGTCCCCGAGACCGCGGCCGGCGACGACGGGATCAGCGCCGGCGCGGCAGCGGCTGGCCCATCCGCAGCAGCGCCGCGTCCTCGCGCAGCGCGGCCATCGTCGCCGCCACCTGGCGGCGCGTCTGGTCCCAGCGGCCGCCGTTGTCGATGACGTAGTCGGCGACGTCGAGCTTCCGCTCCAGCGGCAGTTGGGCGCGCAGGCGCGCGCCGGCGGCGTCGGCGTCGATGTGGTCGCGGGCCATCAGCCGCGCCAACTGGACGTCGGGGGGCGCGGAGACCACGACCAGCCGGTCCACCTCGTCGCGCCGTCCCGTTTCGACGAGGAGCGCGGCGTCGTAGACCACGACCTCGGCCCGCGTCGCCTCGGCCGCGTCGGCGAGGCGATCGCGCGCCGCCGCGGCGACCAGCGGATGGACGATCTCCTCCAGCTGTTCGCGCGCTTCGTCGTTGCGGAAGACGAGCGCGGCGAGCGCGACCCGGTCCACCGCGCCGTCGAGCGTCTGCGCCGCGGCGCCGAAGGCGGCGACGATCGGGCCGACGGCGGCCCCGCCCGGCGCGAGCAGCTCGTGGACGATCTCGTCGGCGTCCACGACCGGCGTTCCCAACTCGCGCATCATCCCCGCCACGGTGCTCTTGCCGGAGGCGATCCCTCCGGTCAGCCCGGCGACGAGGACCGGCCCCAGCCCGGGGACGAAGAGGCGCGCGGGGAGGCTCACGCGCAGAGACGCCGCGCCGCGACGAGCGTGTTCTCGAGCAGCAGCGCCACGGTCAGCGGGCCGATCCCGCCCGGCACCGGCGTCAGCCGCCCCGCGACCTCGAGCGCCTCGCCGAAGTGGACGTCGCCGACGAGCGCGCGCCCGTTCTTTGCGAACCGCTCCAGCCGCTTCCGCTGCCCGGCGAGCAGGTCCTCGGCCAGACGCGAGTCGGTGATCTCGTTGATCCCGACGTCGATCACCGTCGCGCCCTGCTTCACGAAACTCCCGCGGATCAGCCCCGGCTTGCCGACCGCGGCGACGAGGACGTCGGCCCGGCGGCAGACCTCCGCGAGGTCGCGCGTGCGGGAGTGGCAGACCGTCACCGTCGCGTGCCGGCCGAGCAGCAGATGCGCCAGCGGCTTCCCGACGATGTTCGACCGCCCGACGATCACCGCCTCGGCGCCCTTGAGCTCCACCTTCGCGTCGTCGAGCAGCGCCATCACCCCCCGCGGCGTGCAGGAGACGAGGCCGTCGTCGCGGCCGAGCAGCAGCCGGCCGGCGTTCTCGGGGTGGAACCCGTCGGCGTCCTTCTCCGGCGGGACGGCGATCTGCGCCTCCCACGGGTCGATGTGCGGGGGCAGAGGCAACTGGACCAGCATGCCGTGAACGCGCCGGTCGGCGCCGAGCTCGCGGATCTTCCCGAGCACGTCCTCGCGCGACGTCTCCGCCGGCAGGTGGACCGAGTAGTTGGCGAACCCGACCTCCGCCGCGGCCGTCTCCTTGTTCCGCACGTAGACGGCGCTCGCCGGATCGTCCCCGACCCGCACGACGGCCAACCCCGGCGGGAAGCCGTTCCTGGCCGCGAAGGCGGCCGATTCCTCGGCCAAGCGGACCCGGATCCGCTGGGCGAGGTCCTTTCCGTCGAGCAACTGGGCGGCCATGGAGCGCGTTCCTCCGCGAAGAGAGGGAACAGTGTACCCGCGCCCCGGGCGGGGCGCGCGGAAGCGGGTTGTTGTCGCGGCGCGGCGCCGGCATAAACTTGCCGGTTCACCTTCCGCGGAGCGACCCTTGAGCCAAGACGCCATCATCGTGCGCGGCGCCGCCGAACACAATCTGAAAAAGATCGACGTCGAGATCCCGCGCAACCAACTCGTCGTCGTCACCGGCGTGTCCGGCTCGGGGAAGTCGTCCCTGGCCTTCGACACGATCTACGCCGAAGGGCAGCGGCGGTACGTCGAGTCGCTGTCCGCCTACGCGCGGCAGTTCCTCGAGCTGATGCACAAGCCGGAGGTCGAGTCGATCGAGGGGCTCAGCCCGGCGATCGCCATCGAGCAGAAGACGACCTCGCGCAATCCGCGCTCCACCGTCGGCACGGTGACCGAGATCTACGACTACCTGCGCCTGCTCTACGCGCGCGTCGGCAGTCCGCACTGCCCGAACTGCGGCAAGCCGATCGAGCGCCAGACGGTGCAGCAGATCGTGGACGCGGTCCTCTCGCTCCCCGAGGGGACGCGCGCGCAGGTGCTCGCGCCGGTCGTGCGCCGCCGCAAGGGGCACTACCGCAAGGACCTCGAGCGGTTCGCGGCGCAGGGATTCGTGCGGGCGCGGATCGACGGCGAGATGGTCGACCTCGACCTGCCGCCGGAGCTCGACAAGAAGAAGGCCCACGACATCGAGATCGTCGTGGACCGGATCGTCGTGCGCCCCGACGTCAAGGGGCGGCTGACCGACTCGGTGGAGACGGCGCTCAAGCAGGCCGAGGGGCTGGTGCGGATCGTCCTCGACGACGGGGAGCGTCTCTACTCCGAGCACTTCGCCTGCGTCGACTGCGGCGTCTCGCTGCCCGAGATGGCCCCGCGCGCCTTCTCGTTCAACTCGCCGTTCGGCGCCTGCCCGACCTGCGACGGCCTCGGCGTGCACCGCGAGTTCGACCCGGACAAGATCGTCGCCGATCCCGAGGCGCCGCTCGGCCACGGCGCCTTGGAGTTCGTCTCCGGCATGGAGGCGTCGTTCGTCCGCGAGCTGCTCGCCGTCGTGCTGCGCGCCAACGGGATCCCGGTGAACACCGCCTGGCGCGACCTGCCGGCGAAGGTGCGCCGGATCGTGATGTACGGCTCCGGCGCGCAGGAGTACGACTTCGTCTTCCAGGGGGACCGCTCCAAGTACACCTTTAGGCGGAACTTCGAGGGGATCATTCCGCGCCTCGAGCGGAAGGCCAAGGAGACGACCTCCGAGCAGACGCGCGAGGAGCTGGAGAAGTACATGTCGAGCTCGCCCTGCCCGGCCTGCGAAGGGGCGCGGCTGCGGCCGGAGACGCTCGCCGTGACGGTCGGCGGCAAGAACATCGCCGAGGCGACGGCGCTCACCGTCGGCGCGGCGCGCGCGTTCTTCGAGCGGCTGGAGCTCGCGCCGCGCGAGCGGGAGATCGCGCGGCTGGTGTTGAAGGAGATCCGCGAGCGGCTGGGCTTCCTCGACAACGTCGGCCTCGGCTACCTCACGCTCGACCGCGGCGCCGCGACGCTCTCCGGCGGCGAGGGACAGCGGATCCGGCTGGCGACGCAGGTCGGCTCGCGCCTCAGCGGCGTGCTCTACGTCCTCGACGAGCCGTCGATCGGGCTGCACCAGCGCGACAACCGCAAGCTGATCGAGGCGCTCAAGGCGATGCGCGACCTCGGCAACACGGTGATCGTCGTCGAGCACGACGAGGAGACGATCCGCAGCGCCGACTACGTCGTGGACCTCGGCCCCGGCGCGGGCGAACTGGGGGGCGAGGTCGTCGTCGCCGGGACGCCGGAGAAGATCGCGCGCAGCGCCCGTTCCCTCACCGGGCGCTACCTCTCCGGCCGGGCGCGGATCGAGGTGCCGAAGAAGCGTCTCGAGCCGAACGACGCCTGGCTGGAGGTCAAGGGGGCGCGCGCGCACAACCTGCGCGGCGTCGACGCCCGCTTCCCGCTGGGGCTCTTCACCTGCGTGACCGGCGTCTCCGGCTCGGGCAAGTCGACGCTCGTCGGCGAGACGTTGTTCCCGGCGCTGCTGCGCCACTTCGGCGTCGCCGCCGACAAGCCGGGGGACTACGGCGAGATCGTGGGCCTCGACCAGCTCGACAAGGTGATCGACATCGACCAGTCGCCGATCGGGCGCACGCCGCGCAGCAACCCCGCGACCTACGTCGGCCTCTTCGCGCCGATCAGGGAGCTGTTCGCGCAGGCGCCGGAGGCGCGGGCGCGCGGCTACAAGCCCGGACGCTTCTCGTTCAACGTCAAGCGCGGCCGCTGCGAGGCCTGCGAAGGCGCGGGGCTGATCAAGATCGAGATGCACTTCCTCCCCGACGTCTTCGTGACCTGCGAGGAGTGCGGCGGGCGGCGCTACAACCGCGAGACGCTGGAGGTGCTCTGGAAGGGCGCGTCGATCGCCGACGTCCTCGACATGACGGTGGCCAAGGCGCTCGAGTTCTTCTCCGCCGTGCCGCAGATCGAGCGGAAGCTGCGCACGCTGCAGGAAGTCGGCCTCGGCTACGTCCGCCTCGGCCAGCAGGCGACGACCCTCTCCGGCGGCGAGGCGCAGCGGATCAAGCTGGCCAAGGAACTCTCTCGCCGCTCGACCGGCCGCACGCTCTACCTGCTCGACGAGCCGACGACCGGCCTGCACTTCGAGGACGTCCGCAAGCTGCTCGAGGTGCTGCTGCGGCTGCGCGACGAGGGGAACACGATCGTCGTCATCGAGCACAACCTCGACGTCGTGAAGACCGCCGACTGGGTGATCGACCTCGGGCCCGAGGGCGGGGACGGGGGCGGGCGAATCGTCGCCGCCGGCACGCCGGAGACGGTCGCCGCGACGGACGGCTCGTGGACCGGCAAGTTCCTCGCGCCGATGCTGGGAAAGTGAAGGAGACGACATGACGACCGAACGCCGCGACTGGCGCGCCTTCTTTCCGACCGAGGACGAGATTCCCGCGGACGCGCGGCTCCCCGGGCCGATCGAGCAGCGGGAGTGGCTCGTCGGCGGAGAGCTCCGCACGTGGGAGGGGCCGCTCAAGGAGGCGCGCTCGCCGGTCTGCGTGCGGCGGGGCGGGACGCTGGAGCAGGCGCTCGTCGGGCGCTTCCCGTCGATGGACGAGGAGGCGGCGCTGGCGGCGCTCGACGCCGCGTCGCGCGCCTTCGACCGCGGCCGCGGCGCGTGGCCGACGATGTCGGTCGCGGAGCGGATCGGCCGCGTCGAGGAGTTCCTGTTCCGGATGCAGGAGCGGCGGGACGAGGTCGTGCGGCTCCTCTCGTGGGAGGTCGGCAAGCCGCTCGCCGACGCGCGCAAGGAGTTCGACCGCACGGCGCAGTACGTGCGCGACACGATCGACGCGGTGAAGGAGCTCGACCGCACGTCCTCCCGCTTCGTCGTCGAGGAGGGGGTGCTGGCGCAGATCCGCCGCTCGCCGCTCGGCGTGGTCCTCTCGATGGGGCCGTACAACTACCCGCTCAACGAAACGTTCACGACGCTGATCCCGGCGCTGATCATGGGGAACTGCGCCGTCGTCAAGCCGCCGCGTTTCGGCGCGCTGCTCTGGCGGCCGCTGCTCGACGCGTTCCGCGCCGCCTTCCCGCCGGGCGTCGTCGGCACGATCTACGGCGACGGGCCGACGATCGTCGGCCCGCTGATGCGCTCCGGCGCGGTGGACGTGCTGGCGTTCATCGGCTCCTCGCGCGTCGCCGACGCGCTGCGGCGCGACCATCCGCGCCCGCACCGGCTGCGCGGCGTGCTCGGCCTCGACGCCAAGAACGCGGCGATCGTCCTGCCCGACGCGGACCTGGACCTGGCGGTGCGGGAGTGCCTGCTCGGCGCCCTCTCGTTCAACGGCCAGCGCTGCACGGCGATCAAGCTGATCTACGTGCACAAGCGCGTGGCCGAGCCGTTCGTCGCCGCGCTCGCCGCGGCGGTGGACGGACTGAAGCGGGGGATGCCGTGGGAGGACGGCGTCGCCGCGACGCCGCTCCCCGAGCCGGGGAAGCCGCAGAAGCTCCGCGCGATGTGCGACGAGGCGCTCGCCAAGGGGGCGCGGATCGTCGGCAACGGCGGAACCGTCGTCGGCACGTTCTTCGACCCGGCGGTCGTCTATCCCGTGGACTCGTCGATGCGCCTCGCCCGCGAGGAGCAGTTCGGGCCGGTCGTTCCCGTCGCGCCGTTCGAGGACGTCGCCGACGTCGTCGAGGCGATCGTCGCCTCCGAGTACGGCCAGCAGGTCAGCCTGTTCGGCCGCGACCCGAAGACGCTCGGCCCGCTGATCGACGTGATGGCGAACCAGGTCTGCCGCGTCAACCTCAACAGCCAGTGCCAACGCGGCCCCGACACCTTCCCCTTCAACGGCCGCAAGGACTCGGCCGAAGGCACGCTGTCGGTGACGGACGCGCTGCGCGCCTTTTCCATCCGGGCGCTCGTCGCCGCGCGGACGGAGGAGGCGAACAAGCGCCTCGTGACCGATATCGTGCGGGGCCGGACGTCGAACTTCCTCTCGACCGACTTCATCCTCTGACCGGCGCCGCGCCGAAGCGCGCGGCGCGTAATATTCAGGTCGGCTTCGCGGGGAGCGGCGGACGCCGCGAAAGGACGCCGGGCATGATGCAGCAGAAGAGAATGGCGATCTTGGTCGGCGGCGGGCCGGCGCCGGGGATCAACAGCGTCATCGCCGCGGCGACGATCCGCGGCCAGCTCGGCGGCGTCGAGGTCGTCGGCGTGCAGGACGGCTTCGAGTGGGTCCAGAAAGGAAACGTGGACCACGTCGTCCCGCTGACGATCGACGCCGTGAGCCGCATCCACTTCCGCGGCGGCTCCTACATCGGCATCTCGCGCGCCAACCCGACGGTCGATCCGCAGCTGCTGGAGAACACGATCCTCTCCCTCCTGCGGCTCAACGTGACGCAGCTGATCACGATCGGCGGCGACGACACCGCCTTCTCGGCGATGAAGCTCGAGGAACGCTCGGCGGGCCGGATCCACGTCGCCCATGTGCCGAAGACGATCGACAACGACCTCGCCCTCCCGCCGCAGATCGACACGTTCGGCTTCCAGACGGCGCGCCACGTCGGCGTCGAGATCGTGAAGAACCTGATGGTCGACGCGCGGACGACCTCCCGCTGGTACTTCATCATCGCCATGGGGCGGAAGGCGGGGCACCTCGCCCTGGGCATCGGCAAGGCGGCGGGGACGACGCTGACGCTGATCCCGGAAGAGTTCGGCGGCGGCAAGATCCCGCTGCGCGCCCTCGTGGACACGCTCGTCGGGGCGATCATCAAGCGCGCCGCCGACGGCCGGCGGGACGGCGTGGCGGTGATCGCCGAGGGGGTCGCGCTGGGGATCGACCCCGACGACCTCGGCCGGCTGGCCGACGTCGAGCGGGACGCCCACGGCCACCTGCGGATCGCCGAGATCAACATCGGCGAGATCCTGAAGAGCGAAGTCCAGAAGCGGCTCGCCGACTTCAAGCTCAAGACGACGATCGTCGCCAAGAACATCGGCTACGAGCTGCGCTGCGCCGACCCGATCCCCTACGACATGGAGTACACGCGCGACCTCGGCTACTGCGCGGCGAAGTTCCTCCTCTCCGGCGGCAACGCGGCGATGGTCTCGCTGCAGGGCGGGCACTTCGTCCCGGTGCCGTTCGCGGAGCTGCTCGACCCGGCCACCGGCCGCTCCAAGGTGCGGCTGGTGGACATCGAGTCGGCGCGCTACAAGATCGCCCGCCGCTACATGATCCGGCTGCGCCGCGACGACTTCGAGGATCCGTACGAGCAGGCGAAGCTCGCCGCCGTCGCCGGGGTGACGATGGAGCAGTTCGGCGAGCAGTTCGGGTATCTCGTGCAGTTCGAGCCGCCGCCGTTCGAGATCGAGCTCGTTCCGCCGCCGCCGGCGCAGGAGCCGTAAAGCGGAAGCGGCGGGAACGCGGTCGGCGCGCGGCGCGGGAGAGCGGAAGGCGCGCGGTCAGCGCGCGCGGCGGAGGTAGCCGTCGGGATGCGTCCCGCGGCCTCCGCACGAGCCGTCGGCCGGATGGGTGAAGTGGATCAGGTCCTGGCCGCTCGGCGGATGAACGTACTCCCCCTTCAGCTCGACGGTGTCCCCCATGCGGAGGCCCACCGGCTCGCCGCCGCAGGTCAGGTCGTGCACGACGCGGACCGGCCGCGTCGCGATCACGCGCGGGAGTTCCGCCCCCTCGCTTCCCCGCAGCGGGGCGAGCTCGAAGCGACGGACCAGCGCCGTGAACTCGAGGAAGCGGCGGCCGTTCTTGTGCGTCGTCGCGCGCGGCGGCGACTCCACCGTGACGACGGCGGTGATCTCGGCCTTGAGCGTCGGCGCGCGGCGCGCGCGCGGGGCCGCCCCCGCGGACGGAGGCGCGGCGGAGACGAACGCCGCGAGCAGCGCGGCGAGGAGCAGCAGCGTCTTCTTCATGCCGTGCAGTCCGCGGCGCGGCGCGGCGGTCAGCGGCGCAGCGGGGCGCCGCGCCCCGCGTCGTCCGGGCCGAGGCCGGCGAGCCACTGATCGATGTGCCGGATGAACTCGTCGATGTGCGCCGCCGCGGCCGCCGCCGCGCGCTCGCCGTCGCGGTCGGCGATCGCCGCGACCAGCTCCGCGTGCGCCGGACGCGAGTCGCCGCCGATCGTCGCGCCGAGGTGGAACATCAGCGCCTCGAGCGATTCGGCGCTCGTCCGGATCAGGCGCAGCGCGGCGGCGATGAAGCGGTTCCCCGAGGCCTCG
Source organism: bacterium (assembly GCA_021372775.1). Lineage (NCBI taxonomy): Bacteria > bacterium. The sequence continues at coordinate 41,228 of JAJFTU010000027.1, forward strand.
GCCAACGTCTGGTGGAAGTCGAGCGCCTCCTGCGCGCCGCGTCCTCCCGCCTCGACGTTTTTGGCCTGCGCCTCGGCGATCCGCTGCAGCGTGGCCACCTGTTCCTGCGTCGCCCGCTCGGCCGCCTCGCGCGCCATCTCCGCCTCGAGCCCGCGCCGCGCGAGCATCGCGTTCCGCAGCTCGGTCAGCGTGGAGCGGCCGACCGCGCGCAGCACGCGGTCGCTCGACTGGAAGGCGGCGCGCCGCGCCTGCGTCCGCTCGAGCCACGTGCGCCCCGTCGCCGTGATCGTGCGCCCCTTGTTGCTCACCTTCTCCGCGAAACCGCGGCGGGTGAGCGAGTCGAGCGCGCGGCTGACGGTGGGCCGGCTCGTGGCGACGCCGCGCGCGAGGAGACGCTCCAGGATCGCCCCCGAGCCGACGGGGCCGGGGGTTTGGGCGAGTTCGGCGGCGACGAGCGCCGGCAGGTCGCGGAAGCGCGGTTTCATCGGAGGTCAGTCTAGATCGCCCGCCGCGCGCTGTCCCGCCCCGGCGCCGGCGGGACGGGGCGCGCCCCGCGCGGCGCAAAGAAAACGGCCGCCCGCGCGCGGCGGGCGGCCGTCGGCCGAGGCTTCCGCGCTCGGTCGCTACTTGAGGTGGAGCACGGCGTCGAACGTCACCGTCGCGCCGCTCGAGGCGGGGCTCTTGTCGCCCGAGACGACGACGCGGAGCGTGTGGGCGCCGGCGGCCAGGCCGCGGATGTGGAACGCCCAGACGCGCCACTCTTCGGACGGCGCGTAGAGATCGACGCCCGCGGCGGGAGCGCCGTCGATCAGGATCGTGGCGATCCCTTGGTCGGGGCCGCGCTTCATCAACAGGCTCGCGCCGGTCCCTTCCAGCGCCGCGCCGCCGTCGAGGAAGAGCGGGATCGTCGCCGCGGCGTCCTTGACCGCGGAGGCGACGGCGCGCCCGCCGCTCGCGCGGACGTCGAGCTGTTCGGTCCAGCCCGCGGAGAGGGCGACGCTCGGGTCGTTCTCCTCGCGGAACCAGCGGGCGTGGGCCCCTTCGGCGTCGTCGGCCGCGACCGTGTCCACGAGGAAGAAGTGCGTCGCGCCGTCGCCTCCGAGGCCGGAGAGGGTGAACGTCGTCGCCGGGGCGGCGACGTAGTAGTTGTTCGCCGCGGTCGCCGGATCGACGGTCGGCAGCGCGCCTTCGTAGATCCGGTACCCCTTCATCGCCGCCGCGCCGGAACCGAGGTCGGCGGTCGCCGCGGACCAGTCGAGCCGCAGGTCGCCGCCGGAGCGGGCGACGCGCACGTCGTCCACGAACGGCGGCGCGCCGTCTCCCGTCGGCCGCGCCCAGACTTCCGGGCTCCGCCCGCTCTCGACGCCGCCGCGCAGCGCGGTGACGACGTAGCGGTGGGCGAGGCCGTTGATCAGGCCGGCGTCGCGGTAGGAGAGGGCCAGGAGCGGCGCGGCGTTGAGCTTGGCGAACGCGCCGCTCTCGATCGCGCGGTAGACGTTGTAGCCGGTCGCGCCCGGCAGCGCCGGCGGGCCCCAGAAGACCGTGACCATCGAGTTGTCGGGGTGCGCGGCCGGAGCGGTGGGGATGTCGGGCAGGGCGACGGTGAAGCGGCGCGAGGCCGGGGCGGAGACGTTCCCCGCCTTGTCGGCCGCGCGGACGAGCGCCGCGATCTCGCCGTTCTGCGTCGGGGCGAAGCTGTAGCTCCACGAACCGCCGCCGGCGGCGAGGATCCACGTCGTTCCGCCGTCGAAGCTGAGCTGCACGTAGTCGAGGCCGGCGCCGACGTCCTGCGCGGTGCCGGAGAGCGTCGTCGGGGTCGCGGCGATCGTCGCCCGGTCGGCCGGCGAGGACCAGGCGACCGTCGGGGCCGTCGTGTCGGCGCCGAAGACGAAGTAGCGGACTTCCGACGTCCACGGCGAGGCGGCGTGGCGGTTGTCCACGGCGCGCAGGCGCCAGTAGTAGGTCCGCTGCGAGACGAGCGACGCGTAGCCCGGCAGGTCGCCGAGCGGCGCGGTGATCGTCGGCAGCGCGGCGGCCAGGTCGTTCTTCGCCGTCGCGCTGAGACCGGTCGCCGAAACCTCGGGGGCGCCGAAGTTCGGGTCGTCGTCGATCTCGAGGTCGTACGTCACCGTGTCGCCGGGATTCGGATCGACGGAGGCGTACCAGGTGAGCGCGGCCTCGGCGCCCCAGAGCTGCGCGCCGTTCGGCGGCGCGACGAACTTCGGCGCCGGCGGCGCGTCGTTGCGCAGGACGACGTAGAAGGCGGCCGGCGCCATCCACGGCCCTTCGTGCCCTTCGGGATCGCGGCCCCGAGCGCGCCACCAGTAGCGGGTGTTGTTGGCGAGGTCGGTGTCCACCGTCCACGACGTCGTGCTCGTTCCTTCGGCGACCGCGGGGACCTCGGCGACGGTCGAGTCGAACGAGGAGTCGGACGCGACCTGGATCCGGTAGGTGAGCGGGTCGAACTGGTAGTCGAGCGCGTTGTCGAGCGTCAGCGTCGGGCGGAGGACGCCGACCGCGCCGCCGTCCGGCGGGTCGTGCGGCGCGGGCGCCCCCGGCGTCGGCTCGCCGATCCGCACGGCGTCCACGTGGACGACCGCGTCGGCGCCGCCGTAGCAGGTGTTGAGGAAGCCGCGCAGCCGCAGGTGCGCGTTCTTCAAAGGCGAGATGTCCACCGTCGTCTTGACCCACGTCGCGTCGGAGGCCCAGTCGTTCCCGCGGATCGTCCCCGGCACGTCGGTCCAGGTGATCCCGCCGTCGATCGAGGACTGGAAGCGGAAGGTGCTGCACCAGTACATGTGCCCGCGGATCCAGTAGGACAGGGACGGGCTCGTCGCCGCGGAGAGGTCGAGCTCGCCGGCGAAGGCGAAGCTGTGGTTGGCGTCGGCCCAGATCCGCTGGCCGGGGGTCGCGACGAGGTCGGCCGCGCCTTCCTTCGGGAGGTCCGCGCCCTGGACCCACGCCGAGGGGAGCAGGTCGTCGAGCGCTCCTTCGAAGCTCTGCGCGTAGGGGTAGGGAAGCGGGGCGTGCGCGTTCTCGACGACGGCGAAGTCGTCGATCGACCAGCCGTCGGCCTGGATGCCGCAGCCGTCGGAGAGCGAGCGGAAGCGGATCCAGACGTTCTCCTGCCCCTTCCACGGGCTGAGGTCGATCTGCGCGCGGCGCCAGTCGGGACGCGTGCCGGTGACGGTGTAGACGCGCGTCCACGACGATCCTTCGTTCGTCATCACCTCCACGACGCCCCAGTCGTAGTTGTCCTGGTAGGCGTAGCGGTCGTGGAAGGTCAGCACCGGCCACGAGGCGTTCTTCAGATTGACGGAGGTCGTCGCCGAGGCGTCCATGCCGCAGGGGTAGTCGCCGATCGAATCGACGAGCGCGGCGCCGCCGTTGCGGCCCGCGCCGCTCTGGACGGCCCACGTCCCGGTCATGGTCCAGTGGTCGTTCGGCGTCTCGAAGTCGTCCGCCGCCGACGACGGGACGAGCGGCGCGGTCCGCGCCGAGACGACGTTCGAGGGACTGTACGCGTCGTGGACGTCCTGCGCGTAGAGGCGGTAGTAGTAGGTCTTGCCCGCCTGCAGGCCGGTGTCCACGAACTGCGTCGCCGCGCGGTCGCCGAGCGTCGCGACGAGCGCGCTGCCGAGGCCGACGCCGTTCGTGGTGTCGCGGTAGAGCAGGTAGGACCTGAACGACGGCGCGTCGGCGTATGCGCTCCAGGAGAGGCGCATCGAGCCGTTGCCGATCGAGTCGGGCGGCGCGAGGACCGGCGCCGCCGGCAGCTCCGACACGGCGACGTCGTCGATGGAGAAGTCTTCGTCGGCGCCGCCCCAACACGAGGCGACCTCGAACAGCAGGCGCACGGCCTGTCCTTTGTAGCCGGAAAGGTCGACCTGCGCGCGGCGCCAGGCCCCGGAGGAATTCCAGTCGTTCCCCTGGCCGAAGAGCGAGCCGCTCCAGGTCGCGCCGCCGTCGGTGGAGGCGTAGACGTTGAGGCTGCTGCACCAGTAGGCGTGGCCGGACATCCAGAAGGTGAGCTGCGGGTTCCGCGCCGCGGCGAGGTCGATCTGGCCGTTCAGCAGAAGCTGTTCGTAGCCGCTGTTCCAGAGGTTGCCGTCGGCGCTGCTGCGGACGCTCGCCGCGCCGCCGTGGACCGCGTCGGCGGCGACCGTCCAGCGGCTCGCCTGCCAGTTGCCGAGGCCGGACTCGAAGCCGTCGGTGAACGGGAAGGCGAAGGTCTTCCAGCCGTCGGCCTCGCCGATCGTCACGTCGTCGATCCGCCAGCCGGCGTTGGTCGTGCCGCCGTCGGTGGCGACGCGGAAGCGGATCCGCAGGTTCGTCTGGCCGCGCCAGCGGGTGAGGTCGATCCGCTGCCTCGCCCAGGCGGCGCGGACGCCGGTGACGACGTACGGCCGCTGCCAGTTGTTTCCGTCGGCGCTGACCTCGACGCTGCCGTAGTCGGCGTTCTGCTGGAAGGCGGGCTGGTCCCAGAAGCTCAGGACCGGGTGGACCGCCGCGGTCAGGTCCACCGCGGTGAGGATGTAGGTGCTGCTGCTGTTCGGGTAGTCGCTCGTCGGCGAGCTGGCGATGCAGCTTCCGGTCGCGCCGTCGCGGCCCGGCGAGAGCGGGCCCCACGTCGGCTGGTCGGCGCTGTCGGTTCCGCGGACCCAGTTCCGCAGGTCGTCCATCGCGTCGGCGACCGGATAGGGCAGCGGGACGGTGACGGCGGAGCGCTCGTTGCTCGGGGCGACCGTGCCGTACGTGTCGAAGGTGAAGACCTTGTAGTAGTAGGTCGCGCCGATGGCGAGCCCTTCCGGCGGGTTTTCGTCGAGGGCGCTCACCGTGTTCACGTCGGCGATCGAGGCGACGAGCGTTCCGTCGAGCGTGACGCCCGGCGAAGTCGAGCGGCGGACTTCGTAGCGGGCGAAGTTCGGGTCGCTCGACTTGGTCCAGGCCAGTTCGGCGGTCTTGAGGTGCGGCGTCGGCGCGGCGAGGGTCACGGCCGTCGGAAGATCTTCCACGCGCACGTCGTCGACGTAGAAGTCCTCGTCGGCGCCGCCCCAGCAGGAGCTGACTTCGAACAGCAGACGCACGGCCTTTCCCTTGTAGCCGGAAAGGTCCACCTGCGCGCGGCGCCACGTCCCGGAGGTGTTCCAGTCGCTCCCTTGGCCGAAGAGCGTGCCGCTCCAGGTCGCGCCGCCGTCGGTGGAGGCGTAGACGTTGAAGCCGCTGCACCAGTAGGCGTGGCCGGTCATCCAGAACGTGAGCTGCGGATTCTGCGCCGCGGCGAGATCGATCTCGCCGTTCAGCAGAAGCTGCTCGTAGCCGCTGTTCCAGAGGTTGCCGTCGGCGCTGCTGCGGGCGCTCGCCGCGCCGCCGTGGACCGCGTCGGCGGCGATCGTCCAGCGGCTCGTCTGCCAGTTTCCGAGGCCGGATTCGAACGTCTCGGTGAACGGGAAGGGGAAGGCCGTCCAGCCCTCGGCCTCGCCGATCGTCACGTCGTCGATCCGCCAGCCGGCGTTGGTCGTGCCGGCGTCCGTGGAAACGCGGAAGCGGACGCGCAGGTTCGTCTGGCCGCGCCAGCGGGTGAGGTCGATCCGCTGCTTCGCCCAGGCGGCGCGGACGCCGGTGACGACGTACGGCCGCTGCCAGTTGTTTCCGTCGGCGCTGACCTCGACGCTGCCGTAGTCGGCGTTCTGCTGGAAGGCGGGCTGGTCCCAGAAAGTCAGGACGGGGTGGACCGCCGCGGTCAGGTCCACCGCGGTGAGGATGTAGGTGCTGCTGTTGTTCGGGTAGTCGGTCGTCGGCGAGCTGGCGATGCAGGTTCCGGTCTCGCCGTCGCGGCCCGGCGAGAGCGGGCCCCACGTCGGCTGGTCGGCGCTGTCGGTCCCGCGGACCCAGTTCCGCAGGTCGTCCATCGCGTCGGCGACCGGATACGCGAGCGGCACCGTCGTGGCGGAGCGCTCGTTGCTCGGCGTGACCGTGCCGTACGTGTCGAACGTGAAGACCTTGTAGTAGTACGTCGCGCCGATGGCGAGCCCTTCCGGCGGGTTGTCGTCGAGGGCGCTCACCGTGTTCACGTCGGCGATCAAGGCGACGAGCGTCCCGTCGAGCGTCACGTTGGGCGACGTCGAGCGCCGGACCTCGTAGCGGGCGAAGTTCGGGTCGCTCGACTTGGTCCAGGCGAGTTCGGCGGTCTTGAGGCGCGGCGTCGGCGCGGCGAGGGTCACCGCCGTCGGGAGGTCTTCGACGCGCACGTCGTCGATGTAGAAGTCCTCGTCGGCGCCCCCCCAGCAGGTGGAGACCTGGAACATCAGGCGGGTCTTCTGTCCCTTGTAGGCGGAGAGGTCCACCTGCGCGCGGCGCCACGTCCCGGAGGTGTTCCAGTCGTTCCCCTGGCCGAAGAGCGAGCCGCTCCAAGTCGCGCCGCCGTCGGTGGAGGCGTAGACGTTGAAGCCGCTGCACCAGTAGGCGTGGCCGGACATCCAGAACGTGAGCTGCGGGTTCGCCGACCCGGCGAGGTCGAGCTCGCCGTTCAGGACGAGCCGCTCGTAGCCGTCGCTCCAGAGATTGCCGTCGGCGCTGCTGCGGGCGCTCGCCGCGCCGCCGTGCGCCGCGTCGGCGGCGACCGTCCAGCGGCTGGCCTGCCAGGCGCCGAGGCCGGACTCGAAGGTCTCGGTGAACGGCAGCGCGATCGTCGGCAGCGGCGCGACGTCCTTCACTTCGACGTCGTCGATGTACCAGCCGTCGGCGACGGTCCCGGCGTTCGTGGCCACGCGGAAACGGATCCGCAGGTTCGCCTGTCCGCGCCACGGCGAGAGGTCGATCACCTGGCGCGCCCAGTCGAGGCGCGTTCCGGTGGCGACGTACGGCCGGGACCAGTTCGCGCCGTCCGCGCTGACCTCGAGGGCGGCGAAGTCGGCGTTCTGCTCCAAGGCGAAGCGGTCCCAGAACGACAACGCGGGGTTGAGGGCGCCGCGCAGATCGACGGCCGTCATCGCGTAGGTGTCCGAGTTGTTGGCGTAGTCGCCGGGGCTGTCCTGCAGGACGAAGGCCCCGCCGTGCGCCGGGACGACGCTGGTCTTCGACCAGCCGCCGGTGAAGGTCCAGGCGTCGAGCGCCCCTTCGAAGCCGTCCGCGAACGGCAGCGGGTTGTTGAGCGTCGTCGCCGCGGCTTCGGCCGCGCTGTCCGGGCTGAAGCAGCCCCAGCGGTTCACGGCGTAGACCCGGTAGTAGTAGGTCGTGTTGAGCGCGAGGCCGCGGTCGTCGAAGGTCGTCGCGGCGACGTCGTGGATCTCGGCGGCGATCGTGCCGTAGACCCCGGCGTTGGGGGAGGTCGAGCGGACGACTTCGTAGTGGTCGAAGCCGCTTCCCGTCGCCTGCGGCCACGCGACCCGGATGGCGTGCGAGTCGAGCGGCGTCGGCGTCGGCGTCGCCAGCGCGGCGAGCGGCTCGGAGACGGCGACGTCGTCGAGATGCCAGCCGTCGCCGTTCGTCGCCCCGTCGGCCGTGACGCGGAACCGCACCAGCGTCGCCTGCGCCTTGTAGGCCGAGAGGTCCACCTGCACGTACGTCCAGGCGGCGACGGTCCCGTTGGTGAAGTCGCGCAGCGCGGTCCAGGTCTGCCCGTTGTCGGTCGAGACCTCGACGAGGCCGTGGTCGTTGCCGGGGAAGTCGTAGGTGTGCCGGAAGGAGAGGGTCGGACGCGTCGCGGCGCGCAGGTCGAGCGGCGCGGCGAGCGTCAACGACGCGTTGACGTTCGCGGCGTAGGGGCCGCCCGGCGAATCGCTCCACGCCGAAGCGCCGCCGTACGCGGCCTCGGTCGAAAGGGCCCAAGGCACGTCGGCCCGCCAGGTCGCCGCCCCCGCCTCGCCGTCGTCGAGGAACGGGAAGTCCATCCCCGCCGACGTCGTCGCCGAGACTTCGTCGGAGGCCGCCTCGATCCCGTTGCCGCGGGCGACGACGACCCGGTAGTGGTAGCGGCTCTTCGGGTTGAGGGCGACGTCGGTGAAGTTCGTCGTGGACGCCGCGCCGAAGGAGGCGACCGTCGTCGCCGTCCGCCAGTCGAAGCCCTGCGTCGCGGAGCGGACGACGCGGTAGCCGGCGAAGTCGGCGGCGGCCGAAGCCGTCCAGGAGAGGGCGATGGTGTTGGCGGTGACGGCGCCGGCGGTCGCCGTCGGCGCGTCCGGCGCCTCGTCGACCACCACGTCGTCCACGTGCCAGCCGTCGAGCGTCACGTTGGCGTCGCTGACGAGGCGGAAGCGGAGCTTCACCGTCGCCTGCGTCTTGTAGGCCGAGAGGTCGATCTGCTCGCGCCGCCAGGCCGCGTTGCCGGTGAACGAGGCGAGCGGGGAGGCCTGCCAACTCGCGCCGCCGTCGAGCGAGATCTCGACGTAGCCGAAGTCGTACCCCGGCTCGAGGTTGAACGTGTGCCAGAACGACAGGCGCGGCCGCGTCGACCGCGTCAGGTCGAGCGAGTCCCGCATCGTCAGCGCGACGTTCGCGTTGTTGGCGTAGTTGGCGCCCGGGCTGTCGCTGAAGGCGAAGCTCCCCGCGTGCGCGCTCTCCGCGCTCGCCGCCCACGGCGGCGCGGCGGACCACTGACCCGCGCCCGCTTCCGCGCCGTCCGCGAACGGATAGGCGGCCAACGCGAAGCCCGCGGCGGCGGCGAGGACAATCGACAGACACACGACAAGACGAACGGCGCGTTCGGGCATCGCTCCTCCCAGGGCAGGTGCGAGAGCGCGGGCGGATCCCCAGAGCCGCCTGCTTCCAGCGCGCACAGTTTCACTGAAACGCGGTCAGTTAACGAGCGGCCTGTTTTAAATAAAACGTCCGCTTTCGCGCGACGGGCACGCAACGCGGCGACGACATGACGGCAATTTCGAAGGGCTCGTCCGAGACTGTCCGATCCGCTCCCGAAACGCGAACGGGCGGCGCCGAAGCGCCGCCCGTCGCGGTCATGCGGAACGCGCAGGAACCGCTCAGAGGATCTTGCGGTCCTTGGCCATCTGGGTCAGCTCGGAGCGGAAGTCGGGGTGCGCGACGTTGATCAGCGCTTCGGCGCGCTGGTGCAGGTTGCGGCCGAACAGCTCCGCCACGCCGTACTCGGTGACGACGTAGTGGACGTCCGCGCGGGTCGTGACGACGCCGGCGCCCGGCTTGAGCATCGGGACGATCTTCGAGAACATCTTGCCGTCCTTCGACTTGCCGGTGGCCGGGAGGGCGATGATCGGCTTGCCGCCCTTGGAGCGGGCCGCGCCGCGGATGTAGTCGACCTGGCCGCCGAAGCCGGAGAAGATCCGCGTGCCGATCGAGTCGGAGCAGACCTGGCCGGTGATGTCGACTTCGATCGCGCCGTTCACCGCGACCATCTTCTCGTTCTGGCTGACGACGTACGGGTCGTTGCAGTACTCGACCGGCTGGGCCTCGATCATCGGGTTGTTGTCGAGGAAGTCGTAGAGTTCCTGCGAGCCGAGGGCGAAGGTGATGACCGCCTTCCCCTGGTGGATGTTCTTGCGCGCGCCGGTGACGATCCCGCGCTGGATGGCGCGCATCGCGCCGTCGCTGAGCATCTCGGTGTGGATGCCGAGGTCGTGCAGGCCGTCGAGCGAGTTGAAGACGGCGTCCGGAATGCCGCCGATCCCCATCTGGATGCAGGAGCCGTCCTCGATCAGGCCGCGGATGAAGCCGCCGATCTTCTTCTCGATGTCCGAGGAGGGGCGCGGGGTCAGCGACGTCATCGGCTCGGTGTGCTCGACGACCGCGTCCACGCGGCTGACGTGCACGAAGGCGTTGCCGAGGACGCGCGGGGTCTTCTCGTTCACCTGGACGATGACCTTCTTCGCGTTCTGGATCGCGGCGCGCGCGGCGAGGGCCTCGAGGCCGAAGCTCATGAAGCCGTGCTCGTCCGGCTTGGAGACCTGGACCATCGCCACGTCGAGCGGGAAGCTCGTCTCGAAGATCCGCGGGATCTCGTAGAGGAAGATCGGCACGTAGTCGGCGCGCCCTTCGTTGACCGCGAGGCGGTCCGAGGGGCCGACGAACAGGGAGTGGTGCCGGACGTGCGGGGCCATCTCGGGCGCGGCCAGCGGGTCCTCGCCGAGCACCAACACGTGCGTCATCTTCACGTTCTCGAGGCTCTTGCAGCGCTCGGCGGCGGCGCGCATCAGCGCCAGCGGCATGTTGGCGTTGCCGCCGTAGAAGACGCGGGAACCGCTCTGGATCATGGAAACCGCCTTCTCGGCGGACATACGCTTGCTGTTGTAGTCGTCGTGCCAGCTCATCGTGGGTCTCCAAGGCCGCGCCCGCCGGCGCGGGTCAAGTCAACGGGTCGGACGAAAGGGGTCAAGGCAACAGGTCGTTCAGGCGGGAGGGCGCCAGTCCGAGCGCCTTCGCCGCCAGTTCGTTCACCATCCGGCCGCGGAACGAGTAGGCCCCGCGGGCCAGCCCCGCGTCGGCGCGGAGCGCGGCCTCGGGGCCGCTCTCCGCCAGCCGCGTGATCAGCGGCAAGGCGGCGAGCCCCAGGGCGCGCGAGGCGGAGCGCGGCACGTTGGTGGTCATGTTGGGCACGCAGTAGTGCGTCACGCCGTGGACCTTGTAGGTCGGCTGCTCCGGCGTCGTGGGGCGGCTCGTCTCGACGCAGCCCCCCTGGTCCACCGCGAGGTCGATGATCACGCTGCCGGACTTCATCGACTTGACCATCTCCTCGCCGATCAGGAACGGGGCGCGCCCTCCGGGGACGAGCACGGCGCCGACGACGACGTCGGCGACCGGCGCGAAGCGGAGGATGTTGCGCGGGCTGGAGACGGCGGTCACGGCGTCGTGGCAGCCGCGCTCGATCGCGTCCCGCAGCTTGGCGAGGTCGCTGTCGAGCAGGATGACGTGCGCGCCGAGCGCCAGCAGGTGCGAGGCGGCCGTGCGGCCGACGACCCCCGCGCCGAGCACGAGGACCGTCGCCGGGGCGACGCCGGCGACGCCGCCGAGCAGCACGCCGCGCCCGCCCTGCGACGTTTCGAGCAGGTGGCCGGCGACGTGGATCACCATGTGGCCGGCGATTTCGGACAGCGCGGCCAGCACGGGGCGGCCGCCGCGCGCGTCCTCGCAGATTTCGTAGCCGATCATCGTCAGCCGCCGGTCGACCATCGCCTGGACGACCTCCTTGCCGGCGACCGCCAGATGATGGAAGCCGAGGATCGTCGTTTCCGCGCGCAGGAGGGCCATCTCGTCCGCGGAGAGGGCGCCGACCTTGGCGACGACGTCGGCGCGGCCGAAGACCTCGTCGGCGTTGTAGACGATCGTCGCCCCCGCCTGCGCGTAGTCCGCGTCGGCGAAATGAGCGGCGGCGCCCGCGTCGCTCTGCACGAAGACGTCGTGTCCAAGATCGACCAACTTGGACACGCCGAACGGCGTGAGGCCGACGCGGTGCTCGTGGCGCAGCGTTTCCTTCGGGACGCCGATCTTCATGGGCGGTCTCTCCTTTGCCGGGGCGGCCGGAGATGCGAAACGGACGACAACGGCGTCTTCCGCGGATCCTCCCGCGGACGACGCGCTCTAAAGATAGCCTTGGGCGACAGTGCGGGCCAACTATTTGAGGCCCAGCGCCTCCTTGTTTTCGCGCAAGGCGTCGATCGCGATCGCCGCGACCTCGGCCAGTTCGACGCCGAGCAACTCCGCCCCCGCCCGGACCTCGTCGCGGTCTACCTTCGCCGCGAATCCCTTCTGCTTGAGCTTCTTCAGGACCGACGCGACGGCGACGCCGGCGATCCCCTCGGGGTTGACGAGGGAGCAGGCGACGATGAACCCGGTCAGCTCGTCCGCGGCGACGAGCGCCTTCGGCAGCAGGGCCTCGTAGGGCCGCCCCCATTTGGTGTAGTGGGCGGCGACGGCGTCGGCCAATTCGTCCTCGCCCGCCGCCCGCAGCCGCTCGACGGTCGCCTGCGGGTGCCGCTCGGGAAACGCCTCGTAGTCGGCGTCGTGGAGCAGGCCGGCGACGCCCCAGAGGTCTTCGTCGCCGCCGAACCGCCGCGCCAGCGCCCGCATCGTCGTTTCGACCGCCAGGGCGTGCTTCCGCAGCGCCTCGCCCGCGGTCCATTCGGTCACGATCGCCCAAGCCTCGTCGCGCGTCATCGTCGCTTCCTCGCAAGATCCGGCCTTAGGATAGCCCCCGGTCCGAACCGCTCGCCGCGGCCAACGCCCGCCTCGGGGCGGACGCGGGGGCGGACGAGACGGTGGAGCGCGCGATGTCCTTGTTCGGCGACCGCCCCGCGGACGTGGGGCGCGGCGACCTCGACGGCTTCTTCGGCCTGATGGTCGACAACCTGCTGCAGTTCCTCGTGATCCTGCCGCTCTCCGTCGGGATCTGCGGTTTCCCGGCCGACTTCGTCCTGTCGCGGGTCTTCCCCGGCGCGGCGCTGTCGATCATCTTCGGCAACCTCTACTACGCGTTCCTGGCGCGCCGCGCGGCCCGGGCGACCGGCCGGCGGACGACGGCCCTGCCGTACGGGATCAACACCGTCAGCCTCTTCGCGTTCGTTTTCTTCATCATCGGTCCGACCTACGCCGAGCTGGCCGCCGATCCGTCGGTCGGCGCGGAACGCGCGGCGCGCGTCGCCTGGCAGGTCGGCCTCGCCGCCTGCTTCTTCTCCGGCGTCCTCGAGACGGCGGGCGGTCTGGTCGCCGACTGGGTCCGCCGCGCGACGCCGCGCGCCGCGCTCCTCTCGACCCTCGCCGGGATCGCCCTCGGCTTCATCTCGATGGAGTTCGTCCTGCGCTCCTTCGACCGGCCGCTCGTCGCCTTCGCGCCGCTGGCGCTGGTCCTCGTCACCTACCTCGGGCGGCTGCGGTGGCCGGGCAACCTCCCCGGCGGGCTGGTGGCCGTCGCGCTCGGCACGGCGCTGGCGTGGCTGCTCAAGGCGACGGGGGCGCCGGGGGGCGTCGCCGTCGGCGGCGCGGACATCCTGGCCGGGGCGGGGCTGCGTCCGCCGATCCCGGCGCTCGGCGACCTGTGGGCCGCCCTCGGCAGCCCGCACGTCTGGGGGCGGATGTCGATCATCGTGCCGATGGCGCTGATCAACGTCCTCGGCTCGCTCCAGAACATCGAGTCGGCCGAGGCGGAAGGGGACCGCTTCCCGGCGCGCCGCTGCCTCGTCGTCAACGGCCTCGGCGCCGTCGTCGCCGCGTGCTTCGGCTCCTGCTTCCCGACGACGATCTACATCGGCCATCCGGGCTGGAAGCGGATGGGGGCGGGGTGGGCCTACTCCGCCGCCAACGGCCTCTTCTTCGCCGTCGTGGCCACGACCGGCCTGATCGGCCCGATCGCCAAGATCGTGCCGGTCGAGGCGGCGATGGCGATCCTGGTCTGGATCGCGGTCGTGATCACGGCGCAGGCGTTCACCGCGACGCCGCGGGCGCACGCCCCGGCCGTCGTGCTCGGCCTCCTGCCGGGCCTCGCCGCGTGGGGCTGGCTGCTGGTCGAGCAGACGCTCGGCGGGGCCCGCGCCGCGGGGCGGCTCGTCGCCGGCGCCGACCTGCCGCGGCTCGTCGCCGATCTCGGCGCGACGACGATTCCGTACGTTCAGGGGCTGCTGACGCTCAAGGCCGGGTTCCTCTTCTCGGCGACCTTCCTCGGCGCGATCGGCGTCTTCCTCGCCGAGCGGCGCTTCGGCAAGGCCGCGCTCTGGGCGGGCGTCGCCGGCCTCTTCGCCCTCGCCGGACTGATGCACTCGTTCACCGTCGCCGCCGGCGCGGTGCGCGAGGAGGCGATCTTCGGCGCGGCGTGGCCGATGGCCGTCGGTTACTTCGCGGCCGCGCTCGTCTTCCTCGCCGCCGCCCGCTTCGGCCGGCCGCTGCCCGACGAGGGGCGCGAGTAGGGAAAAGAAAGAGCCCCCGCCGCGCGCGGCGGCGGGGGCCCGGTGAATCGAAACGCGGCCGGTCTAGTTGGTCGCGCGCGGCAGCTTGCAGCTTCCGACGGTCGCTTCGGGCAGCTCGTACCCGGCCGAGTTGCGGCCGTACGGCCCTTCGTAGGCGCCGTTGTTCCCGACCGCCACGAAGTAGAACACCTGGCCGGCCTGCGGCGTGCCCGGATCGAACGAGGCGGACCCGGTCGCCCCGAGGCCGCAGAACGACTGGGTCCACTGCAGCCCGGAGAGCGGCGCGACCGCCGTGCCCATGTAGACGGTCGTGCCGGTCGTGTTGCTGCCGGCGGCGAAGGCCAGGTTCACCGCGCTTCCCGCGGCCTTGGCGACGGTCATCGTGCCGGCCGCGGAGACCTCGCCCGGCAGGTTCGACGAGCCGGCCGTGCAGGCGCCGCGGACGTCGAGGTCGAGGAACCAGGAGTTGAGCGTGCCGGTGTCGCCGGGCCCGCAGTCCTGGACCAGCAGCTGCCAGACGCCGTTCGGGGCCTCGCTGTAGAGGTCGGCGAGGAAGCCGTCGGCCGGCGTCTGGCTGTCGAAGACGGTGTTGAGGTTCTGCGTCGGGTCGGCGCCGCCGCCCTTGAGCAAGACCTGCTTTCCGGACGGCGCCTGGATCACGATGTCGAGGTCGCCGATGTAGGTGTGCGTGATGTTCACGCCGACCTGCACGTTGGTCAGCGTGCCGCCGTCGGGAACGGTGATCGAACGGGACAGGAGCGTGCCGCAGGCGGTCGAGGTGGCGTCCGTGATCGCCGCGGGGAGCCCGGCCGCGGCGTCGTCGTAGTGCTTGACGCCGCCGGCGCCGGTGACCAGCACGGAGCGCTGGACGCTGTTCGCGTCGGTCGCGCCGGTCGCCGCGTCGGTGGCGCGGACGACGTAGTAGTAGGTCGCCGCGTTGGCCACGCTCAGCGTGTCGGTGAAGCTGGTCTGGCCGATCCCCTTGGCGAGCAGCGTCGACGAGCTCGGGGCGAAGCCCTTCGTCGTCGAGCGGTGGACTTCGTAGAGGACGTTGCCGCCGCAGTTGGCGGTCGCGGCGCTCCAGTGGAGCGTCGTGCCGCAGGTGGCGCCGCCCGCCGCGTCGATCGAGGAGAGGCCGGCGAAGGTCGGCGGAACGAGGCAGACGCCGGAAGGCTGGCGCGCGATCTCGTTGGAGTCGGCCGACTCGCACGAGCCGAAGGCCCGCACGACGTAGTAGTTGAGCCGGTCCGCGGTGGCCGTCGGGTCGTCGTAGCCCGGGCCGGCCGTCGTCGCGATCTGCGTGTAGGGGCCGCCCGCGGTGTAGGCGCGGTAGACGTGGTACTCGCTCGCCCCGGAGACCGCGCCCCAGTAGAGGGCGACGTGATTGCCGGAGAGCGCCGTTCCGGTGAGGCCGGCGGGGGCCGCCGGGCCGGTGCACGCGGCGAGGTTGTAGCCGTAGAGCGCGAAGTCCTGGTCGATCGAGATCCCGTTGCCCGGAACGCCGTCGTCGACGAGGTTCGCGGCGCGGACCGTGATCCTGAGCGTGCGCGCGGCGCCGGCCGGCAGCACGACGACTTCGAGGTTGTTCTTGGCGTCGGCCGTTCCGCCGGCCACGGAGTAGCCGTTCGACGTCGCGCCGAAGTTGTTGCCGACGTAGGTCGAGCCGTTGTCGTCGACCACCAGGTCGAGATCGTTCTTCCACGGGGCCGAGCTGGTGTTGCCGGGGGCGTCGGTCCAGGCGAGGACGATCTTGACCGGCTTGTCGGTCGCGGAGACGGTGGCGTACTTCACGTAGGTCTCGCCGGTGCTCTTCAGCAGGACCGTCTGGTCCACGCGCAGGGCGGGCGTGCCGTCGAACAGCCGACCGACGTTGATCCGGCCCCACCCCTCGTGGACGTTCGGGATCTTCGGCATCGGCACCGAGGGGGCCACGCACTTGGTGTAGTCGCCCGCGGCGCCGGCGGGGGCGCAGCCGCCCTCGTCGCCCATGTCGCTCGCGGTCGCCGCGAAAGCGGCCTTGACCAGCGCCGGGCTCGGGGCGGCGAAGCCGTGGTCGAGCGACCAGCGGTAGAAGAGGGCCGCCGATCCCGCTGCGGCCGGGGTCGCCGCGCTGGTGCCGTTGTGGAGCTGGTAGAGGGTCTTGTCGGCCGTGTCCCACGCCGGGAAGGCGGTCGAGGTCTGGACTTGGCTCTTCGTGGCGACCCAGCCGTGCGCGATCGCCGTGACGTCCGGCTTGATCCGGCCGTCGGCCGTGGGGCCGCGGCTGCTGTAGTAGAGCAGGTCGCGCCCGGCGGTGTTGTTCTGGATCGGCTTGTAGCCGGTGAGGGCGACGCCGGTCCAGAAGTTCTCGGTCGCGCCGAGGGTGAGGACGTTCTTCGCCGTCGCCGGCGGGGTCACGGTGCCGAAGCTCGCGTTGACCCCTTCGTTCCCGGCGGCGAAGACGATGATCATCTGCTGGTTGCCGGCGTCGCTCGTCGCGTCGCGGACGATCCGGTCGTAGTCGCGCGCCGGAATGTTGTAGTAGGAGAAGGCCGAGGTCCCCGACGGCTTGCTCCCCCAGCTGTTGCTGCTGATCCGCGCGCCGGCGTGGTAGGCGTCCTGCTCCATCTGCGTGTACGAGGTGATCGACGTCCACTTGCCGTTGTGGTCGAAGACCTTCGACGCGCCGAGCATCGCCAGCGGGGCGACGCCGACGCCGAAGTGATAACCCTTCGAGCCGACTTGGCCGGTGCCGGTCCCCGCCGAGTTGTTGTAGCCGGCGATCACGCCGGCGCAGGCGGTGCCGTGCCCTTCGCCGTCGGCGCCGGTCCAGGTCGCGTCGGTCTGGTCGATCGTGTAGTCGTGGTCGTAGGCCACGCGCGAGACGCCCGAGGGATCGCGCAGGTCCTGATGGATCGTCTTGCCGGCGACGTTGCCGACGTCGAGGCCGGTGTCGGTCACGTTGACGACGACGTTCGTCCACGGATGGGCGACGTCGAAGCCCTTCGACTGCAGCCACGAGAGATAGCCCTGGCCGGCGGTGCCGAAGCCCGCGGTCATGCCGTCCACCGTGAAGCCGGCGTTGTTGAGGCCGCCCGGCTCGTCCATCGGCGACGGCGCGACGTACGGCTCCATCCAGAACGAGGCGCCGCTCTTGGCGATGTCGGCGATCTGCGAGGCGTCGATCGCGGCGGCGAAGGAGAGGAACTTGCCGTCGGCGGAGACGCCGCGCAGCGTGCGGGCCGCGCCTTCGAGCGTGCGCTTGGCCAGCGCGCGCCCTTCCGGGTTGTCGAGGACCATGAACGCGACTTCGGTCTCGCCGGAGCGGCCGAGCAGTTCCTTGGCCACGCGGTAGGTCGGCTGGTGGACGCCGACGTAGCGCAGCGGCGAGCGGCCGGTCAGGCCGGTCGGCAGCGCGGACGCGAGGCGGGCGCGCTGTTCGGGGGTCATCCGCACGATGTAGCCGTTGGCCGGCACGTACTCGACGATCTCGACGTCGATCGCGCGCAGCGCGTCGAGCCACGCGGCCTTGACCGGCCCGTAGAACTGGATCAGGTGAAGCCCCTTCTCGCCGGCCGCGTAGTCGGAGATGGTCAGCGCGAGCGTCTCGGCCGTCGTCGCGAGCGTCTGCGGCTTCGTTTCGGCTTCGGGGTCGAACGGATAGTCGCGCAGTTCGAGCCGCGCGCCGGCCTCCCGGGCGCCGTCGAGCAGCGCCGGCGAGGCGGCCAGCGCCTTCAGGCCCGCGTCCGAGGTCTCGACGAGGACGAACGAGCCGTAGTCCTCGAGCGGCTGGGCCTTCGTCGCCGCGAGGAACTTCTGGTACGAGCCGTCCTTCGGCACGGTGAGGCGGTTTCCCGCGAGGGCGGAGGCGCCGGCGAGCAACAGCGCCGCGGCCGCCGCCGCAAGGCGGATCCAAGAGGGACCTTTCATCTCGACCCTTTCCCCTTGCCGCGCCGGGGGACGCGGCGGGCGACGCGGACTCCCGCCGCGGTCGGGGGCGTCCGAGCCCCGCCGCGCGAGAATCCGCTCTTCTGCAGAACGACGCATTCTACCCCGGCGGGGCGCGCCGACGGAGGGCGCGGCGAGTCCGCGAGCGTCCGCCCCCTTCCGCGCCGGGCCCGTTCCGGTTTAGGATCGCCCTGAAGGAGAGGGCGAATGGACAAGGCGGTGCGGATCCACGAGGTCGGCGGGCCGTCGGTGATGAAGCTGGAAGAGGTCGTCGTTCCGGCGCCCGAAGCCGGCGAGGCGGTCGTCCGGCAGGCCGCGGTCGGCGTGAACTTCATCGACGTCTACCACCGCACCGGGCTCTATCCGCTGCCGCTTCCGGCGACGATCGGCCTCGAAGGGGCGGGGGTCGTCGAGGCCGTCGGTCCGGACGTCTCCGACGTGCGCCCCGGGGACCGCGTGGCCTACGCCGGCGGCCCGATCGGCGCCTACGCGGAACGGCGGGTCGTGCCGGTCTCGCGGCTTGTGCCGCTGCCGCCGGAGATCTCCTTCGAGACCGCCGCGGCGGCGACGCTCAAGGGGATGACCGCCTGGTACCTGATCCGCCGCACCCACCGCGTCGAGCGCGGGGAGTCGATCCTCGTCCACGCCGCCGCCGGCGGGGTGGGGCAGATCCTCTGCCAGTGGGCGGCCGGTCTGGGCGCCAAGGTCATCGGGGCGGTGGGGAGCGAGGCGAAGGCCGAGATCGCCCTCGCCCACGGCTGCGCGCACGCGATCGTCCTCGGCCGCGGGAATTTCGCCGCGAAGGTGCGCGAACTCACCGGAGGGGAAGGGGTCGCCGTCGTCTACGATTCGGTCGGCAAGGCGACGTGGGAAGGGTCGCTCGACAGCCTGCGGCCGTTCGGCCTGATGGTCACGTTCGGCAACGCGTCCGGCCCGGTGCCGCCCGTCTCGCCGCTCGACCTCTCGGCCAAGGGCTCGCTGTTCCTGACCCGCCCGGCGCTGGCCCACTACACGGCGCGGCGCGAGGACGTGCTCGAAGCGGCGCGGGAGCTGTTCGCGGAGCTCGTCTCGGGGCGGGTGCGCGTCGCG
>JAJFTU010000028.1 GCA_021372775.1 bacterium
GAACGTCGGCGGGCTCGTCGGAACGAAGGTCGATCTCGCCGTCTACGTGGACGTCAACCGCAACGGCGTCCTCGACGCGGCGGACTATCCCGTCTTCTCCGTCGTCGTGGCCGACAACGGCGCGGCGGGGCCGAACGTCCCCGTGGACGCGAACGGCGCCGTCGGCGCGGTGAGCGCGCGGCTGCGCTCGTTCACGCCGTACAACTTCCCCTACACCGCCGGCCGCTACGTCGTGCGCGCGACCGACGAGGGGAACGGGACCTTCGCCGACGCGGCGCTGACGATCGTCGCCGCGGCCGAGGCGCAGAGCGTCCAGGGGCAGGTCGCGGCGTCGGGCGGCGGAACGGTTCCCGGCGCGATCGTCACGCTCCTCGGGATCAACGGGAACTGCGCCGGCACGTCCCCCTCGACGATCGCCGACGCCTCGGGCAACTTCACGCTGCAGGTCCCCGCGTCGTTCGATTCCTGCGGCCGGCAGATGCTCCTCGCGTACAAGCCGGGCTACCTCACGGCCCAGGCCGGCCAGCCGCTGCTTACCTTCCGCGGCGGCGACGCCTACTCCGGCCAGACGACGACGGTCACGGCCGGAAGCGTCAACGTCTCCGGGCACGTCTACTTCCGCGGCACGACGACGCCGATCCCCGGCGCGCTGGTGACGGCGTACGGCTCCGTCGCGGGGAAGCCGACGACGGCGATCGCCTTCACCAACATCGGCGGGGCCTACACGCTGCCGCTCGTCGCCGCGAAGTGGCGCGTCTACACCGGCAGCGACGAACATCTCGCCCTGCACGGCGCCGTCGGCATCGGCGTCAAGGCGAGCGTGACCGTGGCGAGCGCCGCTATCTCCGGCGTAGACCTCGCCGCCGAGACGCCGAACGCGACTGCGTCCGGCGCCGCGACGAACGAGGGCGCCTCGGCCGGCGCCGGCTTGGCGCTGAAGGCGGCCAGCGCCTACTGCAGCGGGACGGTCTATTCGACGATCGTGCGCACGAAGTCGGACGGAAGCTACGTCGCCCCGATCTACGTTCCGGCGTCCTGCGGCGTCAGCCAGACCACCCTCGACTATCAGATCGCGCCGGTCGAGCCGGTCTTCGACAAGGTCGTCGAGGTCCGCACCATCGCCGCCGCGCCGGGCGGCTCGTACAACGCGCCGCTCGCGCTGCTCGCCCCGACGCGCTCCATCGCCGGCGGCGTCGCCGACGTCCAAGGCGCCGTCGTCGCCGACGTGTGCATCGAGGCGACGACCGGCGCCTCGTCCGACGGCTGGTATCTCTCGCGCGCCAAGGTCGGCTGCGACGGCGGCTACACCCTGCCCGTCGTGGACGGCGCATGGACGCTGCAGCCGGGCACGTCCAACCGCTCGACGAACTACGCTTGGCTCACCGAGCAGTCGTTCGACCGCACCGTGACCGTCTCCGGCGCGAACGTCGAAGGCGTCCGCTTCGTCCTCGGCCCGCAGATCCTCAATCCGACGATCGTCGGCGTCGAGGAGAGCGCGGCCAAGGCGGGCGGCCAACTGTTGCTGCGGGTGCAGGGGCTCTACTCGGCGGCCGACGCGACGATCGACGGAACGAGGTACGCCGGCGCGGTGACGGTCTCGCGGCTCGATCAAGGCCGCGTCGCCGTCGCCCTGCCTCCGGGGCTCGCCGCGGGGGCGCACCAGATCGCGATCATCGACGGCCAGACCGGGAGCGTCTCCGCCCCGGCCTGCTTCGCGACGACCGCCCCGGCCTACGCGCCGGTCTGCACGATCGGCGGGATCGTCCGCGACGCCGCCGGCGCGGCGCTGCCGAACGCGACCGTCGTCGTCATCGACGCGACGGGGAACGCCCCGCGCTGGGCGACGACGACGGACGCCAACGGCCAGTGGTCGGCGGGGATGCCGCGGAACGCGAGCTACTTCGTGCAGTACCTCGCGCCGCAAGGGGCCGCGCTCGCCCCCGCGGGGGTCGGCCCGGTCTCCTGCGCCACGGGCCTGACGCAGCAGCTCGCCGCGGCCTACAACGTCACGGGCACCATCGAGACCGACGACGGGCGGACGACCTCCGGCACAGTCGTCACCGCCGAGGGCGCCGGCCAGAGCGTTTCCGCGGTCGTGCCGTGGAACGACTACACCTACTCGCTGCCGCTCGGCGCGGGCACGTGGACGATCAGCTACGAGCCGCCGATCGGCAGCCGCTACCTCGCGCCGGACTCGACGACGATCACGGTAGGCGGGGACACGCAGCTTCCCTATCTCCGGATGGCCGCGGGATACCTCGTCGCCGGCCAGACGACGCGCATGGACGGAAACGCGCGGCCGACGAAGGTTCTGGCGCACCGTCGCTCCGACGACGAGACGGCCGGCGGCACGATCGCCGATTCCTGCACCGGCCGCTTCGCGTTGGCCGTGCCGGCGGGCGAGTACTCGCTCGAACTGATCAACCAGCCCGACGACGGCGCGACGGCGCGCGTCGAGTGGGTGAACGCGTCGAACGGCGACGTCGCGGCCGACTTCCCCTTCCCCGCGGCGACCGCCGCGCCGCTGCAGCTCGACGGCTCGAGCCTGCGCGTGACCGGCGACCTGCAGGCCGGGCTGAAGGTCGGCGGCGCGTTCCACTTCTTCGCCGAGAACGTGCCGGCGACCGGCGGGCCGCAGTTCCTCTTCTCGGACGGGCGCGGCGGAGAAGTGGTCGCGAACGACCTCGTCGTGGACCGCGCGCGCGGCCTCGGCGCGGGCATCGTCCCGCCGGGCGCGACGAGCGGCCCGGCGTCGTTCAGCG
>JAJFTU010000029.1 GCA_021372775.1 bacterium
GTCGATCATCACGTGGATCACGTCGGGGGCGACGTAGCGCAGGATCCGCTGGTAGTGCGTGATCAGCAGCAGCCCGCGTTCCGGCGCGCGCATCCGCTCGATCCCCTCGGCGACGACGCGCAGCGCGTCGATGTCGAGCCCGGAGTCGGTCTCGTCGAGGATCGCCAGCTTCGGCCGGAGCAACGCCATCTGCAGGATCTCGAGCCGCTTCTTCTCGCCGCCCGAGAAGCCGTCGTTGACGTAGCGGGCGGCGAACGAGGAGTCCACGCCCAGCAGCTCCATGTTCTGCTGCACGAGGCGGCGGAACTCCTTCACCCCGAGCGACTCGCCGTGCACCGCGCGCGTCGCGGCGCGCAGGAAGTTGGCGACGGTGACGCCCGGAATCGCCATCGGATACTGGAAGGAGAGGAAGATCCCGCGGCGCGCCCGCTCGTCCACGGCGAGGCCGGCCATCGGCTGGCCCTCGAACAGCAGCTCGCCGCCGGTCATCACGTACTTGGGGTTCCCCATCACGACGTGGGAAAAGGTGCTCTTCCCGGAGCCGTTGCGGCCCATGATCGCGTGGACCTCGCCGGGGCGGACCGTCAGGTCCACGCCCTTGAGGATCTGCTTGCCGTCGATCTCCGCGGTCACGCCGCGGGCCTCGAGCAGGGGGGCGGTGTCGTTCTGGTTCATCGGGTCGTCTCTCTCCGCGGGCCGGCCGTCACGGTCGGCCCGGCAGCGCCGGCAAAAGCGCCCCGCGGCGGGGCGCGACGCGCGTGCGGTCGATCTCGGCCGCGAGCTGGGTGACGTGGGCGTTGACGTTCATCTCGCCGCTCAGCAGGTCGGCGAGGGAGATCGAGTCGAGGAAGTCGTGGACGACCGCGCCCAAGGTGACCCAGACCGGGCGGATGCCGCAGTCGCCGTGGTAGGCGCACCCTTGGCCGTCGTTGGCCCCCGAGCAGCGCTCCAGCTCGAACAGCCCGCCGCTCATCCCCTCGATCACCGCCGCGATGGAGATCTCCTCGGCGGGGCGGGCGAGGACGTAGCCGCCTTCCTTGCCGCGGATCGACCGGACGAGGCCGAGCTGGCGCAGGCGGCTCATGATCTTCGCCGTGTTTTCGTCCGAGAGGCCCACGGCGGCGGCGATCTGTCCGATCGTCGTCTTGGCGTCGCCCTTGGCCAGCTGGCTGAGGCAGCGGATGGCGTATTCCTCTTGGGCCGTGACTTTCATCGCTCGTCTCCGTGGGGAATCTTAAGAATACTGGATTTTCCTGTCAAGTATGAAGCCGGATTCTGTATTGATTCCCGGCCTCCGCCGGTCCCGCTTTGACCGGCCGCCCCGCGCCGACTAACCTTTTGGTCCGCTTCGGAGAACCCATGACCTCCTCCGGCCACGTTCTGCTCACGAACGACGACGGCTTCGACGCCCCCGGCTTGGCCGCCCTGGCCGAGGCGGCGGAGCGCGTCTTCGCCCGCGTCAGCGTCGTCGCGCCGGAGCGGGAGCAGTCGGCGATGTCCCACGCCCTGACGATCCGTCGCGCCCTGCGGGCGAGGCCGCGCGGGGCGGGGCGCTGGTCGCTCGACGGGACGCCGACCGACTGCGTCAACGTGGCCCTCTACCAGCTCCTCGACGCCCGGCCGGACGCCGTCCTCTCCGGGGTCAACGCCGGCTACAACCTCGGCGACGACCTGACCTACTCCGGGACCGTCGCCGGGGCGCTCGAGGCGCGGCTCCTCGGCGTGCCGAGCTTCGCCTTCTCCGCCGGCTGGGAGGCCGGTCCGGAGGAGTTCGCCGAGGCGGCGGCGATCGCCGTCTCGCTCGCGGCGCAGGCGCTCCGCGAGGGGCTGCCGCTCGACGCCTTTCTCAACGTCAACATCCCGAAGAACCCGCGCGGCGTCCGCGCCGCGCGGCAGGGGCGGCGAGCCGCCCCGGTCGCGCTCGGCCGCAACGGCGCCGAGGCCGAGGGGCTGTTCGAGGTCGAGCTCAACGACGCGTGGCGCGCCGAGCCGGGGGCCGACCACGCGGCGGTCGCCGATGGGTTCGTCTCGGTCACGCCGCTCCACGCCGACCTGACCTTCCACCGCGCGCTCCCGGTCGTCGAGGGGTGGTCGCTGCGGCTGGAGGGGGAGCGTTGAAGCGCTTCGACCCGTTCGAGACCGTGCGGTCGAAGATGGTCGAGAAGCTGGCCGCGCAGGGGATCGGCGACCGGCGGACGCTCGACGCGATGGGGCAGGTGCCGCGGGAGCTGTTCGTCTCGCCGGCGCTGCGCGGCAAGGCCTACGAGGACGTGCGGCTGCCGATCGGCCTCGGGCAGACGATCAGCGCCCCCTCGACCGTGGCCCGCATGTCGGCGCTGGTGAACTCGCCCGACAAGAGTCGGGTGCTCGAGATCGGCGCCGGCAGCGGCTATCAGGCCGCGGTGCTCGGCGCGATGGGGTACATCGTTTATTCGGTCGAGCGTCACGCCCAACTGGCGCGCGAGGCGGCGGAGCGGATCGCCGACCTCGGACTGCTGAACGTCTCGATCAAGCACTTCGACGGCACCTACGGCTGGGCGGCCAACGCCCCGTACCGCGCGATCATCGTCACCGCCGCGGGGCCGGAGGTGCCGGTGCCGCTGCTGCGGCAGCTCGAGGACGTCGGCCGCCTCGTGATGCCGCTCGCGCGCGGCGCCGAGCAGCGGCTGGTGGCGATCGAGCGCGAGGGGGCGCGCCTGCGCGAGACCGACCACGGCGCCGTGGACTTCGTCCCGCTGATCGGCCGCTACGGCTTCGCCGCCGACGACGCCGCGAAGCGCTGACGCGTCGTTTCGCCGTCGTGCGCGCGTTTCTTCGCCCCGCGAGATTTGACAGCGCGGACCCCTTCGGATATGTTCTTCCGGCCTCGCGGGGAACGCGCCGCGCGGCAGTCCATCAGGTCGGGGTGTAGCGCAGCCTGGTAGCGCACCTGCTTCGGGAGCAGGGGGTCCCGAGTTCAAATCTCGGCACCCCGACCATTTACGAGTCGCGCGAACTTGCCACCTCAGAAGTCGCGCTCGTCCACTCCCGAACAACACGTCTTTGGCAGGCCTCCCGCGCCAATTTCGGCGAAGGGAAGGCCTGATGGCTCGTTCGACGTCACTGAAGCCGCTGCCGGGTGTCTTCGAGCGCCGGAACAAGAACGGCACCACGACGGTTCTCACCGCCCGCGACGTTCCGGGGCTGCCGAAGCCGAAATGGGAGGATGTCCGCACACGGGGCGCCGAATGCGGGGCCTCGACCGGAAGACTTCTCCCGCGCAGGCTGCCGCGAGGCGTGTCGAGCGCTAGGCCGAGATCGCAGGAGGAATGTACTGGCGGCATCCGTGACCGCAGGTGTGCAACTGACCCGCTCGTGGCGGGAGCTCTGACTCGCATTAGCGCGCACGAGAAGGAACAGCCTGCGCGCACCGACTATGATGCCGAATAGGCTAATGGTACACGGAGGACGCGTCGTCGCCGACGCGAGCACCCGACGTTCTGCAGCGTTCGGCACACTGCAGGTTCGAGGCATCACCCGCCGCGTGGTGAACTGGTTTCGCGCGGCCATCCTCGCCCGGACGGAGAATAACGGGCAGCAGACCGACCGGGTAAACGCAGAGGCAGGGGACCTCGCGCCTGAGGCAGTTCGTGACTTGGCTCGGTAGCGAGGACCTCCTCACTGGGAACCCTGCTGAGTTCCTCCAACTCGTGAAGAGCCCAAAGCCCCCGCCGGAAGAACGGCGTGCTGACGCCTGTCCAGATGGCAGCGATCCTGAATGCCGCACAGCCGCGGTTGGCAGAGGCGATCGAGTTGATGCTGCCCGGCTGCGGGCGACGGCTAACCGATGTGACAGAGTCCCGAGCCGAGAAGATCGGCTTGCAGAAGAAGACGCTGACTCGGCGGGACCCGAAGTGTCAGAAGTGGGTTCCAGTCCCGATGCGGGCCTCCTCCGCGCGTGGCCAGCGGTGGGCAACGGGCGTCGCGCGGCTTCGTTGAGACCTTGCCACGTCCGTTGAATCGTCCTGATGGAGAAGAAGATTGACCGCGCCTGACCAAGGATCAGCGGACGTCGCTCACGACGAATCGCGGATGCTCTCAGGGCGGTTCTTCACGTAGCTGTCTCGGCGCGCGCGAGACCGTGCTGGCTTCATTCCTTGCATGCGAGGGTCTTGTCGGATAACGGAATCGTCGCGCTGACCCGACACGCCGACGAGGACACGCGCTGGGCTTGTAGCGCAGCCTGCACGATGCGTGACCGGATACGGAGGAACTCGCGAACCTGCACGCCGCGTTTCGAGGTAGCGCGGTAACGGCAGGTAGGCGCGCGATGAGCGGTGCAGCTTGTCCGCCATCCTGGTTCTAGATCGCGCTGACGTCGTCGAGGAACTCGTTCACGACCTTGCGGTAGGAATCTTGGAAATCACATCGGTTGCACAAGTCCGGTTGACACAGGTACTCCCATGCCTTGTTGACGACATCCCGCAGTTCTGATGCGGACAATTCCGCCGCCATCACCATCGCGAAATCATGGATATCGACGACGGCAATGTCCCGCCCGGTTGGGGAAAGGAACGCGATCAGTTTAGCAGGGACGGCTAACTCATCGTCCGAATTCACCTTCGAGGCGATGATGATGTACTTCGACAGTTTGAACCGGTCCATCTTGTCCTTGAAATCTGGAAGCCGGTTCTTCCAGTCCGGCCGGACGGTCACCTCGTACGCGCCCACCACCGCGCCGCCACTCAACTCCTCCACATCACCTGCGCTCCCGGAAGCCTTGTCTGCACCGTGAGGATGGTGCGTCCGGATTTCCAGCCTGTGCCGGCGACGATGTACGTGCAGCATCGCGGCTACTAGGAATTGCTGGACGTGCCCTTGGGTTGGCAGGTCGAGGAGTTGCTCGAATAAATTCTTTGCTCGCGCAAACGTCAGGACATCGCTGCCCACCGGCGGCATGGGCGCTGTGGGCCGCCGGGACTGGGCGAACTTCTCCGCAAAGTAGTCCGCAACCAGTCGAATCTCCTGCGGAGTCGCTTTCGCCAGGATCTCGGCGAGTTTGTCGAAGTGAGGATCGGCTGAAAGCCGAACGTTCTCGACGTTGCCTTTCCAGCCGAGGTTTTCGCCGAAGGCTGTGATCGCGTTGTGGATCGTCACATCACGACGGGTCAACTCTGCTGCGAGCCGCTTGTCACCGTACTCGCCGCGAAGCCCGGTCGGAATCTGCACCTTGTTCCAATCTGGATCAGCCAGTGCGTAGAACGCGAAGAATAGTGCCGCCGTCTTCGCGCTTCCGCCGCTTTCGCTAAGCTGGAGGTCACATACCTTCCTGTGCTCCGGCTTCGGAAGCACGAGCTTCGCCCCGTTGATGAACTCGTCTACGCGCTCAATCGCCTTCGTTACGGCTTCTTCGACGTGTCGGTTCCGACCTTCTCGCCCGTTGCTGGCCACCGCTCACCAGAGTCTTCCCGTAAGTGGAACTGGGGGAAGGAATTCTCTATCCGAGTCAGCGGCTCGGTCAAGCTGTTGCGACAGGGCCAGCGCGATGTGCTCGGCTAGCCGGGGCGGTACGGCATCACCGACTTGCGTGTATTGCGCACTGCGGGAACCGGCGAACTTCACGTCCGGGGGGAAAGTCTGAAGGAGCGCAGACTCTTCAATCGTGAGCCTTCGTGCACCTGGCACTTCGCCCTCACGGGGCTCGCCGCCACGCAAGAGGTGGGCATGGTACTCGGGAGCGATGTTAAGCGTATCCACCCAGTGCGTCTTGTACCCACCTGCCGACGCCAGAATTGTGTGGCACGGCGCGCTGAGGTTGATCGGGCGTCCGCCCCCGTTGTACACGTGCCCTGCGTAGGGGCTAGGCCGGAGATCCGGGAACTTGGCGTACTTGACGGGGCAGTTGGGTGGCTCCCCGATCGGTTCCGCGCCGATCACGGTCCCGGATGCTACAAGCGGTAGTAGCGACGCCTCTGAGCCGTGAGTGGGCCGCGGAAACCGGTATGTCCGCCCCCGCATCCCGACCACGAACAGACGCTGCCGCTTCTGAGGGACGCCGTAATATGCGGCGTTCAGAACACGCCACGTCACTGTATACCCGAGCCGCTGGAACTGACCGACCACACCATGCAGGTAGTCGACGCGATCCGGCACAATCAGGCCGGGCACGTTCTCCATTACGAAGGCGTCAGGGCGAACGATTTTCACGGCGCGCACGAACTCGGGAATCATGTCCCGCTCGTCCTTGTGTGCCTTCCGAAGCCCACCTGTCGAGAACGGCTGGCAAGGAGGGCCGCCGTAGATTACCTGTGCGGAACCTCGGTACGCCGTCAGGTCCAAATCTCGAATATCGCCCTCGAAGTGCTTGGCGTCGGGTGTGTGAGTCCGGTACGTCTCGACCGCTTCGGGTCGGATTTCGACCGACAGCACTGGGCGAAAACCGCCAGCCTTGAATCCGAGCGTCAACCCACCCGGCCCAGAGAACAGATCAAGAGCTTCGATCGCCATCGTCTCCCCACGGCCGCCGTGGTGCCTCTGCTGGCCACGGACCTGTGACTCCAGAGAATATCTTACCGTCGAACAGCGGCGGGGACTCCCCGACGCGTGCCGGCAGCGGGACGCGAACGCCGGACCGGCGGGGAACGCCGCGTGAGAGGTCAGCGGGCGCATCGTCGGACGCGGTTCATCACGTGATGCAGGGCCAACCGCCTGAAGAACCGTGCGGCCGCAGGTGGGCGTTCGTGACGCCGACGCCCTGCGGAAGAGAGGACCAGTGGGAGCTATCGCGTCGCTGCGACAGGCGTCGGGGGGCGGCGCGAAGCGCGTCGCGCCGCGGCGGCGATCGAGGTTCCGCGGGCGCGGGGGGGGCCGACGAGGGCGTACGGGGCGGAGACGAGCCCGTTGCGGGGGGAGGCGCGCTATGGACGTTAGCTCACTTGTGCGGATCCTGCTTACTTGCCTGATCACGTTCGAGATTCCGTGCTGCGACCCGCCCGGCGACGAGTGTCGTTGATCCACCGTCTCGACGCCCGCCGCTCGACGATCGTCGAACCTGCCGCGATGTTGGACCGCCAGCCTGAGACGGGGCGCGCCACGCCGGAGTACGTCGTCGTGCCGCCGCCGGCCGCACCGGAGCCGGTTCCGTTTGAGGACGTGCCGGGCTGGTCCGGCGGCGAACAGGTTGAGCGGCACCATTGCTCGGCGAAGAGCGGTTCTTCCGACGAAGCCCGCGCCGCGGTCGATCGGGGGCGGCGCGGGGGCGCGGCCCTCCTGACCGCGGTCGATCGTTCGCGCGGCGCAATTTGTCGCCCGGCGCCGTCGTCGTGAAGCGTTCGAGCGGCGGTAGACTGGCGCCGGTCTCGAAAAGTCGCGACTGGGCCAACCGCAGGTCGTCGTCAGGTCGTTGTGGACACGGCGCTGTTCGCATCGAGGGACGCGGGCGCCGCGGACTGCGCATGTGGCTGCAAGGGGAATCCCCATGACCGTCCGAGCTCGTCTCTTCGCCGCGCGGGCCGCCGCGCTGCTGTTGTCTTGGGTCTGCGCGGGCGCCGCCTCGGCGGGCGAGCGCGCGCCGCTCACGTTCGAACAGCGCGTCGAATGCCGGCGGGCGGTCGAGCAGGTCCGCTGGAACCATCGCGCGTGGCCGAAGGAGAACCCCGGCCCGAAGCCGTCGCTCGCTGAAG
Source organism: bacterium (assembly GCA_021372775.1). Lineage (NCBI taxonomy): Bacteria > bacterium. The sequence continues at coordinate 7,662 of JAJFTU010000029.1, forward strand.
TGCTTCCGGACGCGGCTTTGCGCGCGAAGGTCGAGGCGGAGCTCCGGACGTCGAGCCTCCTCGCCGACTACTGGCGGCGGCCGGCGACGGCGGATCTGCTGCAGGGCGAGATCGACCGAATGGTCCGCGGCACGAAGGCGCCGGAAACGCTGCGGGAGCTGTTCGCGGCGCTGGGCGACGACCCGTACCTGATCGCGGAGTGCCTCGCGCGCCCCGCGCTGGAGCGGCGGCTCGCGGCGCAGTCGTTCTCGGCCGATCGGCGGATCCACGGCGCGCAGTTGGCGGGGATCGAGGCGGAGGTGGCGGCGCTGCGCGGCGACGGCGCGGCGCTGTCGAGGCTCTCGGGCCGTTACGTGGAGACCACGCTGACGCTCGACGACGACGCGTCGGACGGCG
>JAJFTU010000030.1 GCA_021372775.1 bacterium
CGCCTTCGAAGTTGAAGTCGATGAGCTTCGGTTCCTGGGTCGGCTGCACCCGACGGCTGCGGGTGGTCTTGCGAAGCGAGCTGCTCGTCATGGCTTGTTGCCCTCGACGCGAGCGCCCGTTGGGGGGCCGCGAAAGTTCACATTTTCGTTATGCAAGTGCCTTGCCAAGAGCGGCGCCGCGCGGTCGTTTCGAGCCAAGTCGCGCCGGGCGAACGAGTTGCGCGCCGCGCCGTCCCGCCCCGCGAAGCCGGAGGGACGGCGGAAAACTGGGCCATTGTGTCAGGGCGGCCGCAAACAAGGCCAAAGAGGCCGTATAATCGGGACGTCCCCCGATTCGAGCGAGCTTCCCGTGTCGTTTCGCGAACCTGCACCGTCCCTCGCCGAAAGACGCGTGGCCATCGCGTCCCACGACGAGGATCTGGTCCGGCGTCTGGAGGCCGGGTGCCGGAGGCTCGGCCACCGCGTCGAGCCGACCATCGACCCGCGCCAGTTGATCCCGTCGCTGAAGCGGCTGGGCGGGTCGGTGGAGTTGGTCCTGCTCGACGCGCACCTGCTGAGCGCCGGCGGCCGGCTGCTCGAGGAGATCACGCGCCTCGAGGATCCGCCGGCGGTGCTCCTCGTCGCCCCGGTCAGCGCGCCGTCGCGCGCCTACGACTGGATCGAGCGCGGCGCGGCCGACGTCGTCGGGCGCCCGCCGCACCCGACGGAGCTGCGGCTGCGGATCCGCCGGGTCCTCGAGGCGCGCGACATGGGGGCGCACATCGCCGGCCTCGAGCGCGAGATCGCCGACCGCACGCGCCAGGCGTTCGCCGACCGGACGCTCGTCGCGCACTCGCCGGCGATGCGCGACCTGGCCTCGACGATCGGCCGCGTCGCCCGGATGCGCACGACCGTCCTCGTGCTCGGCGAGAGCGGCGTCGGCAAGGAGCTGGTGGCGCGCGCGATCCACTTCCGCTCCCCGCGCGCCGACGGCCCGTTCATCGCCATCAACTGCGCCGCCCTTCCGCCGCACCTGATCGAGTCCGAGCTGTTCGGGCACGAGAAGGGCGCCTTCACCGGCGCCGTCAGCCGGCGCGCGGGGAAGTTCGAGCTCGCGCACCGCGGCACGCTCTTCCTCGACGAGGTCGGCGAGACCGACCTCGGCACGCAGGCCAAGCTGCTGCGGGTCCTCGAGCAGCAGGAGTTCATGCGGGTCGGCGGAACGCAGTCGGTGCGGGTGGACGTGCGGGTCGTCGCGGCGACGAACGCCGACCTCGAGCGGCTCGTCGCCGAGGGGCAGTTCCGCGAGGACCTGTACTACCGCCTGAAGGTCGTCGCGCTGCGCGTCCCGCCGCTGCGGGAGCGGCGCGAGGACATTCCGGAGCTGACGAGCCAGGTGCTGGAGCGGGTCTGCCGGTCGAACGGCCTCGCCCCGCGAAGGCTCGCCGAAGGGGCGGAAAGGGCCCTTTTGGCCTATTCGTGGCCCGGGAACGTGCGCGAGCTGCTCAACACCATCGAGGCGGTCGTCGTCTCCTCCGCGGGGGAGGTCGTCGAGGCGGCGGACCTCCCGGCGGCGCTGCAGCGGGAGGCGCCGCGCGCCGCCGGGCGGCGCCCCGCGGGGAGCGCGCGCGCGCTGCGCGAGATCGAGGCGGAGGCGATCGTCGCCGCCCTCGCCGCGGAGGGCGGCTCGCGCACGCGCGCCGCCGCGGTGCTCGGCATCGGCCTGCGCACGCTGCGCCGCCGCATCAACGAACTCGGTCTCGACAAGGACTCGCCGCCTCGTCCGGGGCGCCCGCGGCGTCGAACTGAATAGCGAACTTCGCGAAAATTGTTGGCGCGCGCTCTTGACAACCTCGCGCGATGTTCGACAAATATGCGGACAAGGTGCGACGCATCCTGCGCGGGGACGCCCGCGAGACGCACGTCGGGCTTTTGAGCCCGGAAAGGAGGAATACACAATGGCGGTGAAGAAGGCGGCGAAGAAGGTCGCCAAGAAGAAGGTCGCCAAGAAGGCCGTGAAGAAGGTCGCCAAGAAGAAGGTGGCGAAGAAGGCCGCGAAGAAGGCCGCGAAGAAGGTCGCCAAGAAGAAGGTGGCGAAGAAGGTCGCGAAGAAGGTCGTGAAGAAGGCCGCCAAGAAGGTCGTGAAGAAGGCTGCCAAGAAGGCCGTGAAGAAGGCCGCCAAGAAGACCACCAAAAAGAAGACGGTGCGCAAGCCCAAGACCGCCGTTCCGGCCCCGCTGCCGGAGCCGATGGCCTGAAAAATCAGATACTGAAAAGTACCTTCGAAGGATGGCCGGGCGTCCCCGAAACGGGGGCGCCCGTTTTTATTGCATCGGCCGATTGCGGCGCGCGGACGGGCCGCGTTCGGCGATCGCGCCGGCGGGCGCCCGGGCCCGCCGCGGCGCCCCTTGGACGACGAAAGGGCGGCCGCGGGGGCCGCCCTTTCGCGTGGACTTCGACGGGGCCGGAGCGGCTCAGCCGCGGGCGGCCAGCTCGTCGCCGTAGCGGCCGAAGACCTCGGCCATCTTGCCGGCGATCTCGCCGACCGTCGCGTAGGCCTCGACGGCCTCGAGGATCGCGGGCATCAGGTTCTCGGTCCCGCGGGCGCAAGCCTCGACGCGGGCCATCGCCTTCTGCCAGCGGGCCTGGTCGCGCTCGGCCCGGACCTTGGCGGTCCGCTCGCACTGCTTGCGGCGCAGTTCCTCGGAGATCTTCATGATCGGGAACTTGCTGGTTTCCTTCTCCGTGAACTTGTTGACGCCGACGACCACCTGCTCGCCCGACTCGACCGCCTTCTGGTAGCGGTAGGCCGCGTCGGCGATCTCGCGCTGCTGGAAGCCCTTCTCGATGGCCGCCACCGCGCCGCCCTCCTCGTCGATCCGCTTGATCAGCGCCGTCGCCGCGGCCTCGATCTCGTCGGTGAGGGCCTCGACGTAGTAGGAGCCGGCCAGCGGGTCGACCGTGTCGCCGACGCCGGTCTCGTAGGCGAGGAGCTGCTGGGTGCGGAGGGCGATCGTCACGGCCTTCTCGGTCGGGAGGCCGAGCGCCTCGTCCATCGAGTTGGTGTGCAGCGACTGGCAGCCGCCGAGCACCGCCGCCAGCGCCTCGTAGGCGGTGCGGACGATGTTGTTCTCCGGCTGCTGGGCGGTCAGCGAGACGCCGGCCGTCTGGCAGTGGAAGCGGAGCTTGCCCAGCTTGAGGTTCTTCCCCTCGGCGCCGAAGCGGTCGCGGAGGATCTTCGCCCACATCCGGCGCGCGGCGCGGAACTTGGCGACCTCCTCGAGGATGTTGATCTGACCGTTGAGGAAGAACGACAGCCGCGAGGCGAAGCCGTCGAGCGGCATGCCGGCGTCGAGGGCGGCCTGGACGTAGGCGATCCCGTCGGCCAGCGTGAAGGCGACTTCCTGCGCGGCGGTCGAGCCCGCTTCGCGGATGTGGTAGCCGGAGATGGAGATCGTGTTCCACTTCGGCACGTTGGCGTGGCACCAGGCGAAGATGTCGGTGATCACGCGGATCGACGGCCGCGGCGGGAAGATGTAGGTGCCGCGGGCGATGTACTCCTTGAGCACGTCGTTCTGGATCGTCCCCGCCAGCCCCGCCGGCTCGACGCCCTGCTTCTTGGCGACGGCGACGTACATCGCGAGGAGGATCGCGGCCGGGGCGTTGATCGTCATCGAGGTGCTGACGGTCCCCAGCGGGATTTCGTTGAACAGGACTTCCATGTCGGCGAGCGAGTCGATCGCCACGCCGACCTTGCCCACCTCGCCCTCGGCGAGCGCGTGGTCCGAGTCGTACCCCATCTGGGTCGGCAGGTCGAAGGCGACCGAGAGGCCGGTCTGGCCGCGGCCCAGGAGCAGCTTGTAGCGGGCGTTCGACTCCTCGGCGGTGCCGAAGCCGGCGTACTGCCGCATCGTCCAGAAGCGGCTGCGGTACATGGTGGGCTGCACGCCGCGCGTGAACGGGAACTGGCCCGGCAGGCCGATTTCATTGGTGTAGTCGAGCTTCTCGGTGTCGAGCGGCGTGTAGACGCGCTTGATCTCGACCTTCGAGGTCGTCTCGAACTTTTCGCGGCGTTCAGCGGCCTTGGTCAAGGACGGCTGGACGACCTTTTCTTCCCATTGCTTCAAGTCGCGGGCGATCTGATCCCGGTCGCTCATGAGAGTCAGCTCCTCGCCGGTTTGGCGTTCCGGACGACGAGCGCGCGCGGACGCGCGCGGAAAGCGCGCTCCGCCGACGCGCGGGTGGTGGCCGAGAGAGGGTAGCACCAATCATGGCGCCCGCCCGAAGAGGCGACGGGAGGCGGGCGCGGGGAGCCTGGCTCGACGGGCCCGAGGCGACTCGGCGCGCGGGCGCGGCGAACCGCTCCGGAGCATGCCCAAAATTTACCCCGGCAAGTAACGCAATAAAAGTTCCGGTAACGGGAACCTTCCCTTGCCAAGGGGACTAACATTTTGCCCCGCGGTGGGGTGAATTTTGCGCCGATCGTCAGCGCAGCACCGCCGCCACTGAGACCAACTACGTCACGATATTGGAGGTTCGACCAAAATGAAGCGCTTCGCTCCGCTGTTCGCCGCCGCCCTGATGTTCTCTGGTGTTGCCGCTTTCGCCGCTGCTCCGGCCGCCGCTCCGGCCGCTCCGAAGACCGACAAGCCGGCCGCCACGAAGGAAGTGAAGAAGGACGAGGCCAAGAAGGCCCCGGCCAAGAAGGACGCCGCCAAGAAGGACGAGGCCAAGGCCGCTCCGAAGGCCGAGAAGCCGGCGCCGAAGGCCGAAAAGGCCGCCCCGAAGGCCGAGAAGAAGTAACCTCGCCTTTCAGAGAGCTTCGAGCGAGGCGGGCTTCGGCCCGCCTCGTTCTTTTTTCGGCGCGCCCCGCGCCGGCGCCGGCCGCTCGCCCCGGGCGTTCCATCGTCAGATCGGCGCGGCCGATTCGACGGCGAGGCAACGGCGCGCCCACAGCTCCGCGGTCGCCGGGGCGACCGCGCGCCGCAGCCGCGCCATCCGCGCGCGGCGTTCGTCCGCGGCCATCAGCAGCGCCCCCTCGCAGGCGTCGGCGAGCGCGCGCACGTCGTAGGGGTTGACGAGCAGCGCCCCGGGCAGCATGTCGGCCGCGCCGGCGAACTCGCTGCAGACCAGGACGCCGTCGCCGTCCACGCGCGAGGCGACGAACTCGGGGGCGACGAGGTTCATGCCGTCCTTGAGCGGCGTGACGAGGGCGGCCGCGGCGGCGAGGTAGTGCGCGACCAGCTCCTCGCGGTCGAAGGGGCAGTAGCGGTAGTGGATCGGCGTCCAGCCGTCCCGCCCGTGCTCGCCGTTGATCCGCCCCACGTCGCGGTCCACGTCCCGCTTGAGCTGGCGATACTCCTCCACCTGGTGCCGGCTCGGCACGACGACCTGCACGACGTCGAAGGCGCCGTGCAGCCCCGGCCGGGCGCGCAGGAGATGGTCGATCGCGGCCATCCTTTCGCGGATCCCCTTGGTGTAGTCGAGCCGGTCGGCGGCGAAGAGGATCGGGCGGCCGCCGTGCGCCGCGCGGATCCGCCGCGCCCGCGCGCGGACCGTCGGCGCCGCGGCGAGACGGGCGAAGCCGGCGACGTCGATCCCGATCGGCGCGGCGAGGGCGACGGCGATCCCCGAGGAGCGCGCGAGGAGCGCTTCGTCGCCGTGCGGCAGCGCGAAGGCGCCGCGCAGTTCGCGCGCCGCGGCGACGAAGTTGTCCCGGTAGTGCGGCACGTGGAAGGCGACGGCGTCGGCGGCGAGCAGGCCGTCCAGGATCCGCTCGCGTTCCGGCAGCGCGCGGAACGTCTCGAGCGGCGGGAACGGCGTGTGGAGGAAGAAGTCGATCCGCCCGCGGAAGCCGAGCGCGCGCAGCTCGGCCGGCACGAGGGCGAGATGGAAGTCGTGGACCCAGATCCGCCCTCCCGCGCCCGCCGCGGCGAAGGCCCGCTCGGCGAAGCGGTGGTTGACCCGCTCGTAGAACGCGTACTCGTCCGGGTCGAAGACCGCCTTGCCGACGAAGCCGTGAAGAAGCGGCCACAGCGTGCGGTTGCAGTAGCCGTTGTAGTAGCGGAGCAGTTCCCGTTCGCTGAGCGGCACGCCGACGAAGCGGGCGCCGCCCGGCGACACGAACGGACGCGTCTCGCGCACCGCCGCGTCGGCCGCGGCGCGGGAAGCGACGACGGCGCCGTTCCAGCCGACCCACGTCCCGCCGATCCGCTCGAGGACCGGTTCGAGCGCGTTGACCAGACCGCCGACGTGGCGGGTCGCGTCGAACGGCTCGCCGTCCGTCGGCAAGTCGTAGGGAAGACGGTTGGAGACGACAACCAAACGCTCGGCGGGGTCTTTCGCGGGAACGGCCGACACGATTCGCCCCCTTTGCCGCGGGCGCCAGGGAACGGGGCGCGGCGGGCCCCGCGATCACGTACGAGGGAACGACAGCTCAGGCAACCGCGTTCCGCGGCGGCGCGGCCGTATATGAATGCGCGACGGCGCGCCGCCGCGCGGCCGCCCGCGGAGGCGCGACATGGTCTCCCCCGTCGGCGATCCCACGTGGTTCCAGCGCGCGGTGATCTACGAGGTCCACGCCCGGTCCTTCTTCGACTCCAACGACGACGGCGTCGGCGACCTGCGGGGCCTGCGGGAGAAGCTCGACCACGTCCTCGACCTCGGCGCGACGGCGATCTGGCTGCTGCCGTTCTATCCCTCGCCGCTGCGCGACGACGGCTACGACATCGCCGACTACACCTCCGTCCACCCGGACCTCGGGACGCTCGACGACGTGCGCGCCCTGCTGCACGCCGCGCACGAGCGGGGCCTGCGCGTGGTGACGGAGCTCGTCCTCAACCACACGTCGGACCGCCACCCGTGGTTCCAACGAGCGCGCCGCGCCCTCCCCGGCAGCGCGGAGCGCGACTTCTACATCTGGCGCGACGCGCCCGACGGCTACCGCGAGGCGCGGATCATCTTCGCCGACGTCGAGCCGTCGAACTGGACGTGGGACGCGGAGGCGCAGGCCTACTACTGGCACCGCTTCTACTCCCACCAGCCGGACCTCAACTTCGACAACCCGCTCGTGCGCCGCGAGGTGGAGCGCGCGCTGACGTTTTGGATGGACATGGGGGTGGACGGCGTGCGGCTCGACGCCGTGCCGTACCTCTACGAGCGCGAGGGGACCGCCTGCGAGGGGCTGCCGGAGACGCACGAGTACCTGCGCCGGCTGCGGACGCTGCTCGACGTCCGCTACGGCGACCGGATGCTCCTCGCCGAGGCGAACCAGTGGCCGGAGGAGGCGGTGCGCTACTTCGGCGACGGCGACGAGTGCCACATGGCCTTCCACTTCCCGCTGATGCCGCGCCTCTTCATGGCGCTGCGGATGGAGGACCGCTTCCCGATCGTGGACATCCTGCGCCAGACGCCGCCGATCCCCGCCGGCTGCCAGTGGGCCACCTTCCTGCGCAACCACGACGAGCTGACGCTGGAGATGGTCACCGACGAGGACCGCGACTACATGCACCGCGTCTACGCGCGCGACGCGCGGGCGCGGCTCAACCTCGGCATCAGGCGGCGACTCGCCCCGCTGCTCGGCGGCGACCGCCGGCGCATCGAGCTGATGTACGGCCTGCTCTTCTCGCTCCCCGGCGCGCCGGTCATCTACTACGGCGACGAGATCGGCATGGGGGACAACATCTACCTCGGCGACCGCAACGGCGTGCGCACGCCGATGCAGTGGAGCGCCGACCGCAACGCCGGCTTCTCGCGCGCCAACCCGCAGCGGCTGCACCTGCCGCTCGTCGCCGATCCCGAGTACCACTACACGGCGATCAACGTCGAGACGCAGCAGGCCAACCCACATTCGCTCCTCTGGTGGGTCAAGCGGGCGGTCGCGCTGCGGCGCCGCCACGAGGCGTTCGCCGCGGGAACGCTCGACTTCGTCTCCGCCGGCACGCGCAAGGTGCTCGCCTTCCTGCGCCGGGCGGGGGACGAGACGATCCTCGTCGCGGCCAACCTCTCCCGCTTCGCGCAGCCGGCGCGGCTCGAGCTGCCGGGCTGGGAGGGGGCGACGCCGGTCGAGCTGTTCGGGCGCACGGCCTTCCCGCCGATCGGCGCGGCGCCGTATCCGCTGACGCTCGGGCCGCACAGCTTCCTCTGGCTCGCGCTGCGCCGGCCGCGCGCCTCGACGACGCTGGAGACCGACGCGCGGATCCCCGCCGTCGCGGGGCCCGCGGCGTGGAAGGCGTTGGTCGAGCCGGGACGCCGCGCCGACTTCGAGGCGGCGCTGTCGGCGCGTCTCGCGCGCCGCGCCGACATCGCCGAATCGCCGCGCGGCGTCGTCTCCGCGCGGCTGGTGGACGTCGCCCCGCTGGCCGACGGCGACGACGCGCCGCGCGCCGCGCTGGTCCTGCTCGGCTTCACCGAGGGGGAGCCGGAGACGACCTGGCTCGCGCTCGACATCGTCCGCGGCGAGCGCGCGGCGGCCGCGGCGCTCGCGCCGCGCGACCTCCGCGCCGCGACCTTCGCCGACGAGCCGGGGGCGGCGTTGGTGGACGTCTCGGGCGATCCGGCGACGTGGGACGCGCTGGCGCGGACGATCCTGCGCCGCCGCCGCCGCGGCGCCCTGGCCGGCGCGTTCCGCGGCGTCGTCTTCGCCCCCACCCCGCCCGCGGCCGGGGCCGAGCGGCCGCGCCGCCTCAACGAAGCGGCCTGGGCCGTCGGCGAAGGGCTCACGCTCCGCGCCTGCCGCCGCCTCGAATCGGGGCCGCATCCGGCGATCGAGACGCCGCGCTTCCTCGCCGCGCACGGCTTCCACCACGCCGCGGCGCCGCTCGGCGCGCTGCTCTACGAACCGCGCGAAGGCGAGCCCGCGGTCCTCGCGGTCCTCTCCGCCGCCGAGCCGAGCCAAGGGGACGCGTGGAGCCTGACGATCGACGCGCTGGCGCGCTTCTTCGAGCGGGCGCTCGCCGCGCCGCCCGGCGCGCTCGACGCCGTTCCCGCCGCCGGTCCGTTCGACCGCATCGACGCCGACGCGATCCCCGCCGGCGCGCGCGAGCTGCTCGGCACCTACGCCGAAACCGCGGCCGCGCTGGGCGACCGGCTCGGCGAACTGCACGCCGCCTTGGCGTCCGACCCGGAAGACCCCGACTTCGCGCCGGAGCCGTTTCCGCCGCACCACCAGCGCGCGCTGGAGCAGTCGGCGCGCGCGCTGCTCGACGAGGCGCTGGAGGCGCTGGCCGGACGGCGCGGCGCCCTCGACGACGACGCGGAGCGCCTGGCCGCGGCGATGACGGCGCGCCGCGCCGCGCTCGAGGAGCGGTGCGGGCTGATCCGCTCCGCGTCGCTGGAGGGGATGCGGCTGCGCGCGCACGGCGACCTCGGGCTCGACCGGATCGCGCACACCGGGCGGGACTTCGTCTTCGCCGACTTCGAGGGCGCGCCCGACCGGCCGCTGTCGGAGCGGCGGATCAAGCGCTCGCCGGTGCGCGACGTCGCGTCGCTCGTCCAGTCGATCCACCTCGCGGCGCAGGTCGCGCTGGCGAGCGGCGCGGGAGCGCGCTCCGCCGACCGCGCCGGGCTCGTCCCGTGGGCCGCGCGCTGGCGCGGGTGGGCCGCCGCGCTCGTCGTCGGCGCCTATCTCGCGCGGACCGACGGCGCGCCGTTCGCCTGCCTCACGCGCGAGGCGTTCCGCGCGTTCTTCGACCACTTCCTCTTCGACCGCGCGCTGCGGCGGCTGATCCGCGCGCTGGAGTGGCGCCCCGACCGCGCCGCCGGGCCGCTCGCGCTGTTGGCCGAACTGGCCGGCTTCGCCGACGGCGACGGCGCGCGCTGACGCGTTCGTCCGCCGGCTCGTCGGCCGCGTCGCCGCATCGCCCGCGGTCCGCGGCGACGCGGCGACGCCGCGCCCACTTTTTCACCGTACCGTTTGCCCCGGAAAGGAGGCGCTCTATGCGCGTTCGTCACGTCCCGCTCGCCGCCATGCTCCTCTTCGCCGGCGCGCTCGCCCTCGCCGTTCCCGCGCGGGCCGCCGGCCAAGCCCCCGCCAAGACCCCGGCGGCCGCCAAGCCGGCCCCGGCGGCGAAGCCCGCTCCGGCCAAACCGGCGGAAGCGAAGCCCGCCGCGCCGAAGGCCCAGCCGATCGACATCAACACCGCCACGCTGGACGAACTCAAGGCGATCCCGGGGATCGGCGACGCCTACGCCGCGAAGATCGTGGCCGGGCGGCCCTTCCAAAAGAAGGACCAGCTGGTCTCCAGGAACATCCTGCCCAAGGACGTCTACGCGAAGGTGAAGGACAACATCATCGCCAAGAAGGTCGAGAAGCCCGCGCCGCCGGCCAAGCCCGCCGCGGCCGAAAAGCCGCGCAAGGCCGAGAAGGCCGAGCCGCCCAAGAAGTAGCCGCTTCGCCGGCGGCGCGCCGGCCGCGCCGCCGGTCGTCGTCCGTCTTCGCGCGCCGCACGGGAACCCGCGCGGCGCGCGTTGTATCGTTCCGTCGTGCGCCTCGCCTCGGACATCGCGCGCTTCGCCTCGCTGCTCGCTCCGGAGAAGGGCCGGTACGCGCGCGGCCTCGCCGCGCTCGCCGCGGTGGACCTGATGGAGGTCGCCTCGCCGCTCGTCGTCGCCGTGGCGATCGACCTTCTCGCCGGCGGCGCGCGCCGCGGCGCCGGCGCGCCGCAGGTCCTCTCCTGGCTCGGCCTGCGGCCCGAGACCTGGACGTTCGGCGGCGCGCTCGCCCTCTATCTCGTCCTCGCCCTCGTCGCGAACCTGCTCCGCTACCCGATGCTGACCCAGGTGTCGATCCCCTCGCACCGCATCGGGCAGCGGCTGCGGAACGACATCGCCCGGCGCCTGCTGCGCCTCTCGCGCCCGTTCTACGACCGCGCGCCGTCGGGAGGCCTGATGTCGATCGCCACCGCCGACGTGCAGGCGGTGCGGATGTTCCTCGGCATCGGGCTGCTGCTGCTCGTGGACACGGCGCTGCTGCTGACGCTCGTCCTCGCCGCGATGTTCGCCCTCTCGCCGGCGCTGGCGCTCGCCTCGATCGCGCCGCTGCCGCTGATCGCGCTCTTCACCAACCGCTTCTCGCGCGCCGAGTTCGACCGCTTCGGCGCGGTGCAGGAAGACCTCGCGCGGCTGACCGACCGGGCGCGGGAGAGCTTCGCCGGGATCCGCGTCGTGCAGGGGTACGCGCGCGAGGAGACGATGATCGCCCGCTTCGCCCGCGCCTCGCGGCGGCACTTCGGGCTGAACCTGCGGCTGGCGCGCCTGCGCAGCCTCTTCGATCCGTCGCTCGACCTGATGATCGGCCTCTCCGCCGCGCTCGCCGTGGCGGTCGGCGGCGTGCAGTTCGGGCGCGGCGCGATCAGCGTCGGCACGCTCGTCGCGTTCCTCTATCTCGTGGCCAACCTCTCCGGACCGATGGTCGGGTTCGGCTGGGCGGTCTCGCTGCTCCAGCGCGGACGGGCCTCGCTGGCCCGGATCGACGCGCTCCTCGCCGAGCCGGTCGAGATCGCCGACGCGCCGGACGCCGTCGAGCCGCAGGGGGCCGGCGCGCTCGAGGTGCGCGGCCTCACGTTCTCCTACGCCGGCGCGGCCGCGCCCGCCCTCGCCGACCTCTCGTTCGCGCTCCCCGCGGGGCGGCGGCTCGGCGTCGTCGGGCCGGTCGGCGCCGGCAAGTCCACGCTCGTCGCCCTTCTCGTCCGGCTCTACGACCCGCCGCCGGGAACGGTCTTCCTCGACGGCGTGGACGTGCGGCGGCTGACCCTCGGCGGGCTGCGGCGCGTCGTTTCGCTCGCGCCGCAGGAGGCGTTCCTCTTCGGCGACACCGTGGAGCGGAACGTCCGCGCGGGCGGCGGGGACGACGCGCCGGCGCTCGCCGCGCTCGCCGCGATCGACGACGAGGTCGAGCGGCTTCCCGAACGCTACGCGACGCTGCTCGGCGAGCGCGGCGTGAACCTCTCCGGCGGGCAGCGGCAGCGGATCGCCCTGGCGCGGGCGATCGGCGCCGAGCCGCGGATCCTGATCCTCGACGACGCGCTCGCCGCGGTGGACGCGGCGACGGAGGCGAAGATCCTCGCCAACTTGGAGCGGGTCTTCGCCGGCCGCGGCGGGATCGTCGTCTCGCACCGCGTGCGGGCCGTCGAACGGTGCGACGAGATCATCGTCCTCGAGCGAGGCCGGATCGCGGACCGCGGCACGCACGACGAGCTGCTCGCGCGCGGCGGCTGGTACGCCGACGTCGCGCGCCGCCAGGCGCAGGCCGGCGCCGACGGAGACGCGCGGTGAGCGGCGGGCGGAGCGGCGTGGGAAGCGGCGGCCCGAACGGCGGCCAGAGCGGCGGCCCCATCGGCGCGCGGAGCGGCGGGCGGGTCGGGCGCGCGGCGCTCGACGCGGCGGGCGATCCGGTGCTGGCGCGGATGATCGCCGAGGAGCAGGTGCAGTCGAAGCTGCTCGACTGGCCGCTGCTCGCCCGGCTGCTCGGCTACCTCAAGCCGCACCGCGTCCTTTCCGCGCTGGCGATCGCGTTGGGGCTGCTCGAGGCGCTGGCGATGACGGCGCCGGGGCTGATGGTCGGATTGGCGATCGACCGCCTCTCCGGCGCGCCCCGCCCGCCCCACCCGCTCGACGGCGCCGCGGACCTGTTCGCGGCGCTCGCCCGCGCGCTCGGCGGCGGCGCGATGGCCGAGCGCACCGCGCTCGCCGCGGGGTACGGCGCGGCGATCGCCGCCGTCTGGCTCCTCCGCTGGGCCGCGGCGGTGGCGACGACCTACATGGTCCAGAAGCTGGGGCAGATCATCGTCCACGACCTGCGGGTGGACGTCTTCTCCCACGTCTGCGGCATGGACGCCCACTACTTCCAGACCAACCCGATCGGCCGGCTGGTCAACCGGACGACGTTCGACGTGCAGGCGCTGGCCGAGCTCTTCTCCGACGCCTTCGCCCAGAGCGCGCGGGACCTCTTCTTCGTCGCCGCGCTGACCGTCGTGATGGCCGCGCTCGACTGGCCGCTGGCGCTCGCGCTCGTCGCCTCGTTCCCGTTGCTGGCGGCGATCGGCGCCGGCTACCGGCGCCTCGCCCGCGGCGCGCTCCGCGTCAACGCCGCCGTGCAGTCGCGGATGAACGCCTTCCTCGCCGAGAACATCGCCGGGATGCGCGAGAACCAGCTGCTGCGGCTCGAGGAGCGCCGCGCGGCGGAGTTCGAGGGGCTGACCCGCGCGCACCAGGCCTCCGCGGCGCGCACCGTGCGGGCGTGGGCCGCGCTGCGCCCGGCGATGCTGACGGTGACCGCCGCGGCGACGGTCGCCGCGCTGCTGCTCGGCGCGCGGCGCGTCGCCGCGGGGACGATCACCGTCGGCGTGCTGCTGACCTTCCTGCAGTACGCGATGCGGCTCTGGGTGCCGGTGCGCAACCTCGCCGAACGGTTCAACACGATCCAGAACGCGCTGACGTCGGGGGAACGGATCATGGCCGTGCTCGACGCGACGCCGGCGATCGCCGACCCGCCGCACGCCGACTGCGCGGCGCGCGTCGCCCGCGGCCGCATCGAGTTCCGCGACGTCGTCTTCCGCTATCCGGAGAAGGACGAGAGCGCGCTCAACGGCGTGAGCTTCGTCTGCCCCGCGGGGACGAAGCTCGCCCTGGTCGGCGACACCGGCGCGGGCAAGACGAGCGTCGCGCGGCTGATCTCCCGCTTCTACGACCCGCAGGAGGGGAGCGTGCTCGTGGACGGGATCGACGTGCGGCGCTACCGCCTGAAGCGGCTGCGCGAGGGGATCGCCGTCGTGCCGCAGGAGGTCGTCGTCTTCGCCGGCACGGTGCGGGAGAACATCACGCTCGGGCGGGAGATGGACGACGACGAGATCTGGGCCTGCGCCCGCGCGGCCTCGGCCGACGAGCTGATCGGCCGGCTCCCCGGCGGGCTCGACGCGCGGCTGGAGGAGGCGGGGCGCACGCTGAGCGCGGGGGAGCGGCAGCTGCTCAGCTTCGCCCGGGCCCTCGCCGCCGACGCGCCGATCCTCGTCCTCGACGAGGCGACGGCGAACATCGACAGCGCGACGGAGGCGTTGATCCAGCGGGCCCTCGCCAACATCACCCGCGGACGGACGAGCGTCGTCGTCGCCCATCGGCTGAGCACGATCCGCGACGCCGACCTGATCCTCGTCCTGCGCCGCGGGCGGATCGTCGAGCGCGGCCGGCACGAGGAGCTGCTCGCGCTGGACGGCGAGTACGCGCGGCTGCACCGGGAGCACCTTGCCGTCGCCGCCGCGCCGGACCAAAGTGATGCCGAGCCGAAGGAGCCGCGTCCATGAGCCTCGACGAAGTCCGTCCCCGCCGCAGCGTCCTCTACATGCCGGGCAGCAACGCCCGCGCGCTCGAAAAGGCGCGCACCCTCCCCGCCGACGGGCTGATCCTCGACCTCGAGGACGCCGTCGCGCCGGCGGCCAAGGAGGCCGCGCGGGAGCAGGTCGTCGCCGAGCTGCGGCGCGGCGGCTACGGCCGGCGCGAGCTGATCGTGCGGGTCAACGGCCTCGGCACCCCGTGGCGCGAAGCCGACCTCGCCGCCGCCGCGACCTCCGGCGCCGACGGCGTCGCGCTCCCCAAGGTCGAGTCGGCCGAGGAGGTGCGCGAGGCGGAGCGGGCGCTCGTCGCCGCCGGCGCGCCGGAGCGGCTCGCCCTCTGGTGCATGATCGAGACGCCGCGCGGCGTCCTCCGCGCGGACGAGATCGCCGGCGCGACGCCGCGGCTCGCCGGCTTGGTCATGGGCACCTCCGACCTCGTCAAGGACCTCCGCGCGCGCCACACGCCGCAGCGGACCGAGACGCTCGCCGCGCTGGGGCTCTGCGTCCTCGCCGCGCGGGCCAACGGCCGCGCGATCCTCGACGGCGTGGCGCTCGACCTCGCCGACGAGGCGGGGTTCGAGGCCGCCTGCCGCCAGGGGCGCGACATGGGGTTCGACGGCAAGACGCTGATCCACCCGAAGCAGATCGACACCGCGAACCGCGTCTTCGCCCCTTCGCCCGAGGAAGTCGAGGCGGCGCGCAAGATCATCGCCGCCTTCGCCGAGGCGGAGGCGCAGGGCAAGGGGGTCGTCGTGGTGGACGGCCGCTTGGTGGAGAATCTGCACGTGGAGAACGCGCGGCGCGCGCTGCGCCTCGCGGAGGCGATCGGCGCCGCGTGAGGGGAGGCGACGCGATGCGCGCTCCGACGCTGGCCTACGGCGACGAATCGCTGAAGGTCCCGGCGCCGTTCGACGAGGCGCCGGTCCTCGACGCCCCCGACCTGCCCCCCGCCGCCGATCCCGCAGGGACGTGGCGCGCCGCCTGCGCGGCCGCCGCGCTGCGGGTCGCCGCGACGCTGCCGCCCGGCGCGCGGCTCGCGCTCGTCGTGCCCGACCGCACGCGCCCGCTGCCGCTGCCGCGGCTGCTTCCGCCGCTCCTCGACGCGCTCGCCGCGGAGAAGATCGAGGCGCGGCGGATCACGATCGTGCCGGCCTCCGGCATCCACGCCCCGATGAGCCGCGCCGAACTCGCCGCCTGGATCGGCGACGACGCGGCGCGCTGCGGCGCGCTGCTCGATCCGCACGACGCCGACGCGCCGGCGCGCCGCTTGGGGCGCACGCCCGGCGGGATCGAGGTCGCCGCGCGTCCGTCGGTCGCCGGCGCCGGCGCCGCGCTCGTCCTCGGCCGGATCGTCTTCCACTACCTCGCCGGTTTCGGCGGCGGACGGAAGATGCTCGTCCCGGGCTGCGCCGCGCGGCGCACGGTCCTCGCGATGCACGCCCGCTGCCTCGATCCGCGCCCCGGCGCGGGGCGCCACGCGGCCGCGGTCTCGGGCCTGCTCGCCGGGAACCCGGTGCACGCGGCGTCGGTCGCCGCGGCGCGGCTCTTCCCTCCCTCGACCGCGATCCACACGCTGCTCGCGGGCGACGGCCGTCTCGCGGACGCGTTCGCGGGGGACCTCTTCGCCGACCACGAGCGGGCCTGCGCGCGCTACGCCGCGGCGCACCGCGCGCTCGTGGACGGGCCGCTCGACGCGGTCTTCGTCTCGGCCGGCGGGCGGCCGACCGACCGCGATCTCGTGCAGGCGCACAAGGCGCTCGAGGCGGTCCACGGCGTGGTGAAGGACGGCGGCACGGTCGTCTTCGTCGCGCGCTGCGCCGACGGCGTCGGGAACCGCGAGGTCGAGCAGGCGCTGCGGCTCGGTTCGCCGGCGGCGATCGAGGCCGAGCTGCGGCGCGACTTCCGCGTCGGCGCGCACACGGCGCTGGCGCTGGCGTTGAAGACGGCGCGGGTGCGGACGCTCGCGGTGACGGAGTTGTCGGACGAGCTGCTGGCGCTTGCCGGGATGGAGCGCGCGGCTTCGCTGGAGGAGGCGGCGCGCATCGTGCTCGAGCGGCACGGCGCCGACGCGCGCGTCGCTCTCGCGCCGCGCGGCGGTTCTCTGCTTTATTCGATCCCGTAGGGGAGGCTGGCGCGCCCCGACGATCGTTCGCCCGCTCAGGCCTCCTCCGCGCCTGCCTCCCGACTCGATTCACGCGCAACGTTGCCTTTCGTCGTTAAAGGCAGGATTGCGCGTGAATCACCTCGGGCGGCAGGCGCGGTGGAGGCGCCGTTGTTCCGACGATCATCGGAGCGCGCCAGCCGCCCCTACCGGTCTCGCGGGACGCGCGTCGGGCGGCGGGACGGGCGGCTATTTCGGCTCGACGAAGAAGGCGGGATGGATCGCGATCTCGCCCCGGGGAACGGCGCCGGAAAGGGGAAGGATCAGGAAATACTCGGGCGGGATGTTCGGGAAGATCAGGGAGTCGGTCGCGCGGAAGCCGAAGCGCCGGTAGTAGTCCGGAGGCCCGACGAGGACGCAGCCTTCGGCGCCGAGGCGCCGCAGCGCGTCCAGCCCCGCCTCGATCAACTTGGAACCGATTCCCTGCCGCTGGCGCGCGGGAAGCACTCCCACCGGCCCGAGCGTGAACCACCGGCCTTCGGCGCCGTCGATCAGGATCGGCGAGAACGCGACGTGGCCGACGATGTCCCCATCGTCCTCCGCGACGAGCGAGATCGTCAGGACGCCGGCGTCGCGGAGCGCGTCGACGATCAGGTGCTCCGTCTGGCGGCTGACCGGATGGTTCGCGAAGGCGTCGATCTCGACGCGCCTGATGCCGTCCAGGTCGGCTGTCGTTTCCGGTCGAATGATCATTTCGTCCCTCGTCAAAACAATCCGTAGGGGAGGCTGGCGCGTCCCGACGATCGTTCGCCCGCTCACGTTTCCTCCGCGCCTGCCTCCCGACGTGATTCAAGCACAACCTTGCCTTTCCGCGAAAAGCCCCGCGGGAAGAACGATCGCCCGGACGCGTCGGTCTTTCCGGCGCGCGCCAACGTCAGGGGAGCGCGGGCGTCGGAGAAGGACAGACCTCGGAGGATCGCGGACCTCAGGGGAGGTCCGGCGTCGGAGGAAGAGGGAGGCGGTCGGCGATCGCCTCGCGCACGCGGCAGGAGACGCCGAGACGCTCGCGCAGCTTGACGCGGAGGCGGCGCGGACGGTCCGCCGACGCGGACTCCGTCGGCGGCGCGTAGGTGACCATCACCTCGCGGTCGAGCTGCGCGTGCAGCTCCGCCAGGCGCGCGCCGAGCGCAGTCTCGTCGGAGGCGAGCGCGACGTTCCCCGCCGTCGCCGCGGCGAGCATCCGCAGCGGACCGGTGCAGCGGACGTTTTCCGTCGAGGCGGCGACGACGGCGAAGAACCGCACGCCGCGGCTGCGCGCCGCGCGCTCGAGCAACGCGCGGGGGCGGACGCGCCGGCTCGCGTTCTCCTCGCCGTCGCTGACGAGGATCACCACCGTCCGCCCGGGACGCGCGGCGACGCGCGCCATCAGCTCGTCGAGCGCGTCGTAGAGCGCGGTGAAGATGTTCCCCGGCTCGGCCGACGCCAGCGCCGCGTCCACGAGCGCCGGATCGCGCGTCGGCGGCGTCTTGAGCGCCAGCGCGTCGTCGAAGACGTAGACCGCGACCTCGTCCCGCGGGGCGAGGCTCGCCGCGAAGGCCCGCGTCGCCGCGCGCACCGCGGCGAGCCGCGTCTCCATGCTGCGGCTCACGTCCACGAGGAAGACGAACAGCGTCTGGTTCCGCTCGCTGTCGATCGACTCGACGCGCCCCGGCCGCCCCCCTTCGACGACGACGAGGTCGCCCGGGGCGAGGCGCGCGCAGGCGTCCGGATCGAACGACGGCGCCGCGGCGAGCGCCGGCCAGCGCACGCGATGCACGAGCATCTCCTCGCGCAGCGCCGGCGGCTGGTCGGACGGAAGGACGCCGGAGACGGCGGCCGGCGCGCGCGGAGGCGCGGCCGGGGCGGGCGGCGCGGCGAGCGCCGCGAGGAAGAGCGTCGCCGCGAGGGCGCGGTGCGCCACGGTGCCCCTCCGCCGCGGGGCGTGAGAAGATCGCCCCGCCGAAACATACGACCGCGGAGCGGCGATGCGTCCGTTCCGGTCGGCGGGCGAGAGGTACGACGCGCGGGCGCCGCGGCCTCGATGGATCGCGCGACCAGTCGGCGGGATCCGGCGGGCGGGCGAGAGGTACGACGCGCGGGCGACGCGGCGGCAGGGGGACGCGATGGACGAAACGACGGGCGGGTCGCTGGAAGGAAGGCGGGGCCGGTTCCTTGCGCTGTTTCGGGACCACGAGGCGGAGGGACGCTGGGACGGCCGCCCGCTGGCCGTGGCGAGCCCGGCGGTCGGAACGATCGTGCTCGACGCGCACGCGGAGGTCGCGGGGTTCTCGAGCGACGTCGTGACCCGTCTGCGCGCGCCCGTGCCCAATCCGGACGCCTTCCGCTTCCGGCTCAAGGCGGCCGGGCTGCTCGCGCCGCTGGCGACGCTGCTCGGCGCCGAGGACATCGAGGTCGGCGACCCGGCGTTCGACCGCGCCTTCGTCGTGCAGTCGGCCGACCCGGCGCGGACGAAGAGCCTCTTCGCCGACGCCGAGCTGCGCGCGGCGCTGGTCGCCGCGCGGCCGGCGCTGGTGGAGGTCAAGGACGACGAAGGGTGGTTCGGCGACGAGATCCCGCCCGGCGTGGACGAGCTCTATCTCGAGATCCCCGGAAAGGTGCTCGCGCCGCCGGCGCTCGCCGCGCTCTTCGCCCCGTTCGAGCTGCTCTGCGGACGGTTTCTCGCGACGCGACGCTGACCGGCGCGCGACGCGGCGGAACGGGACGCGGCGTCGGCGCGCGACGCGTCCGAACCGGCGAGGCCGGTCGCGGCCGCCGCGCCGTCGGCGTCAGTCGTGCGGCACGTGGTCCTGCGCGTGGTACGACGAGCGGACGAGCGGCCCGGCCTCGACGTGCTTGAAGCCGATCGAGCGGCCGAACTCCGCGAGCCGCGCGAACTCCTCCGGCGTCACGTAGCGGTCCACCGCCATGTGGTCCGGCGAGGGACGCAGGTACTGCCCCATCGCCAGCACGTCCACCCCTGCCTCGACGATCCGGCGCATCGTCGCCTCGAGCTGCTCGGTCGTCTCGCCGAGGCCGAGGACCAGCGACGTCTTCGTCCGCCCGCCGAACTCCGCCTTCCGCTCCGAGGCGCGGCGCAGCAGCTCCAACGAGTGCTCGAAGCGGGAGCCGGGGCGCGCGACGCGGTACATCTCCGGCACCGTCTCCACGTTGTGCGAAAAGACCTCCGGCCGCGCGCTGAGCACGAGGTCGAGGGCCAGCTCCGGGGCGCGCTTGAAGTCGGGCGTCAGCACCTCGACCGCGCAGCGCGGGTTGCGGCCGTGGATCGCCTCGACCACGGCGCGGAAGTGGTCGGCGCCGCCGTCCGGAAGGTCGTCGCGATCGACGCTCGTGATGACCACGTGCTTCAGCTTGAGGTCGGCCACGGCGTCGGCCAGCTTCGCCGGCTCCGTCGGATCGGGCGGCGCGGGGGGCAGGCCGGTCGCCACCGCGCAGAAGGCGCAGCGGCGGGTGCAGACGTCGCCGAGGATCATGAAGGTCGCCGTGCCGGCCGACCAGCATTCGTAGACGTTCGGACAGCGCGCTTCCTGGCAGACCGTGTTCAGGCCGTGCCCGTGCACGAGGTCGCGGACGTGGTTGTAGACCGGGCCGGTCTGGATCTTGATCTTCAGCCAGCTCGGCTTCGGGCCGGAGACGCCGCCTTGGCGGGCGCGCCCGGCGGGCGAGTCGGCGTTCGGATGGTACGACGGCGGCTGCTTGTCCATGGTTCGGCGATTGTAGCCTCCGGCCCCGGACGCCGCTTTGCGCGACTCCCCGCCCGCCAAGAGGCCGCCGGTTCGGTATCCTGTCCCCGTCACTTCCCCCGAAAGGAGCGCTCCGTGGGCTGGTACTTGTTCGTCGTGCTCGGCTACCTGCTCGTCCTCGCCGGATTCAACTTCGTCAGGTCGCGGCAGATCAAGAACCAAGAGGACTTCATGGTCGCCGGCCGCAGCCTGTCGGTGACGACGATGGTCTTCACCCTCGTCTGCACCTGGATCGGCTCCGGCACCTTCATCGCCGGCGCGGAGTACGCCTCGCGCGCCGGATGGTCGGCCCTCTGGCAGCCGGCCGGCGCCTGGGTCGGGATCGGCGTGATCTACTTCCTCGCCGCCAAGATCCGCACCTTCGGCCAGTACACCGTCGGCGACATCCTCGAGGTCCGCTACGGCAAGTTCGCGCGCCTCTTCGGCGCCGTCGCGCTGATCATCGCCTTCACGACGATCGTCTCCTACCAGTTCCGCGCCGGCGGCTACATCCTCGCCACGGCGACGAACGGCGCGATCAACGTCGAGCTCGGCCAGACGATCACCGCGATCTTCGTCATCGCCTTCACCGCGCTCGGCGGGATGATGGCGGTGGCCCACACCGACCTGCCGAACGGCATCATCATCTGCCTCGCCTGCTGCCTCGCCGTGCCGTTCGCGGTGGCGATCGCCGGCGGGACGGCGGCGACCCACGCCGCGCTCCCCGCGCAGCACTTCGCCGTCTTTTCCCAGGACTTCGGCGCCCACCCGGCGCTCAAGGCCGGCAGCTACTTCCTCGCCACGCTGCTGCTGCTGATGGGCGTGCAGTCGATGTACCAGAAGTTCTACTCGGCCAAGACGCCGCGCGACGCGCGCAAGGCGGTCGGCCTCTGGATCGTCGGCACGATCGTCGTCGAGACGGTCGTGATCGCGATCGCGATCTTCAGCGCCGCCCACCACTGGCCGGAACTGAAGGCGTTCGACGTCGCCGCGACGGTCAAGGCGGAGGTCGCCGACGGCAAGCTGGCGCCGGAGAAGGCGCTGGAGCGGGCGACGGCGCTGGCCCAGGACGAGGCGACGAAGGGCGCCGTCAAGCCGGAGCAGGTCGCCGCGCTGCAGACGGAGCTGGACGGCGCGTTCAAGGACAAGACGACCGCCGACCAGATCCGCGACGTCCGCGCGGGGAAGGACCCGAGCTCGATCGTCCTCGTCGCGGCGCAGGACATCGCCGGGCGCGGCGGCGCCGGACTCGTCGTCGGGCTGCTGCTGCTCGGCGCGGCGTGCGCGGTGGTGATCTCGACCGGGATGAACTACCTCCTCTCGCCCAGCACGAACATCATCCGCGACGTCTACCAGCGGTTCATCCGGCAGGACGCCGACCAGAAGACGGTCGTCGCGCTGCAGAAGGTCTTCGTCGTCGTCCTCGGCCTCGCCGCGTTCCTGATGATCTGGGTGCCGACCCACTTCGGCTGGCGGATCTCGGTGCTCAAGTACGCCTACTTCGCCTACACGATGTACGGCGTCTCGATCACCCCCGCGCTGCTCGCGGCCCTCTCCTGGAAGCGGGCGACGCGCGCCGGCGGCCTGGCCTCGATCGTCTCCGGCGCGGTGATGGCGCTGCTGCTCGAGCTGGTCGTGCCGTACGCCTTCCCCGGCGTGATGCAGGGGGGCGATCCGTGGGGCATCCCCTCGATTTACCCCTCGGCGATCGTCTCGATCGGCGCGTTGTTCGTCGTCAGCCTGCTGACGCCGAAGCCGACGCCGGAAGAGCTCAAGGGATTGTTCGAAGCGCAGTGATCGACGATGGCGGGGCCGGCGGCGAGCCGGCCCCGCGTCGTTTCCGGTTCGTCTTCCGTCTCAGTCCCGCCGTCCCTCGTCCCGACGGCGCGCGGCCGCGGTCGCCGGCCGCAGCAGACGCACGGCGCACGACACCAGCAGCAGCAGCGCCGCGGTGAACGCGACCCAACCGATCAGGAACTGCGCGACGAACGCCCGCTCCGGCGAGCGGCCGTGGTAGATCGGCCAGGTCGCGGCGGCGAAGAGGAACGCCGCGCCGGGGGGCGCCGCGAGCAGCAGCGCGCGCGCCGCGTCGCGCAGCCGCGCCGGCAGCCGCGGCACGTCGGCCGGCCGGCAGCGCGGCGCGGTCTTCAGCCAGCGCGCGTAGGCCAGTCCGAGCGCGGCGAGCCCCAGCGCGGAGCAGATCCACTGCAGCAGGCCGCAGAGCGGCCGCGGCCCGACCAGCGGCACGTCGAAGGAACGCATTAGGAACGGCATGTAGGGGATCAGGAAACCGTCGGCGTGGGTGACCGAATCCCACAGCAGATGCGTCGCCGCGCCGACCGGAAGCGAGAGCGCCGCGCGCAGCCACCAGCCGGCGCCGCGCCGCGGGGCGTCGAGCGCCGCGCGCCAGAGCGCCTCGCGGTGCGGAGACGGGGCGATCAGCGCGAGCGGGCGGCGGACAAGCCGCTCGTGGAGCCAAAGCAGGAGCAGCCCCGCGGGGACGCAGAACAGGAACAGGCCGGCGACGGTGTGACCGATGTGCGATTCGCTCCGCAGCCGCAGGAAATATTCGAAGTCGGGGGCCATCGCGCCGACGACGAGCGCCGGAAAGACCAGCCCCCAGCGGCGCAGCGGGCGCAGCGGCAGGACGGCGGCGGGGTGGGCGAGCGTGAACGGCATCGTCGGTCTCGACGGAACTATGGTAAGGCGCGATCCGCCGCGGACGCCCGTCGCGACGCGCCGCTTTCGGCGACGCGGCGCTCCCCGGCGCGGCGCGATTCGCGCGGCGCGGCCGCCGCGCTTGGGGCGACAATGGAGGCGCCGATGGACCGGATCATCCTCCACCTCGACATGGACGCCTTCTTCGCCGCCGTCGAACAGCGCGAGCGGCCGGAGCTGCGCGGCAAGCCGGTGATCATCGGCCGGCCCGGGCCGCGCGGCGTCGTCGCCACCTGCTCCTACGAGGCGCGGAAGTTCGGCGTCCGTTCGGCGATGCCGGCCGTGACCGCGGCGCGCCTCTGCCCGGACGGCGTCTGGGTCGCCCCGCGCTTCCATCTCTACTCCGAAACGTCGCGGCGGATTTTCGAGCTCTTCGCCGCCGCGTCGCCGATCGTCGAGCAGGTCTCGGTGGACGAGGCTTACGGCGACCTCTCCGGCCTCGCGCGCACCCTCGAGGAGGGGATCGCGATCGCCCGGCGGCTCAAGGAGGAGATCCGCGCCAGGGAGTCGCTGGCGGCGAGCGCCGGCGTCTCGTACTGCCGCTTCCTCGCCAAGATCGCCTCCGACCTCGAGAAGCCGAACGGGCTCGTGCTGCTGCGGCGCGAGGACGTGCGCGGGCGCCTCTGGACGCTGCCGGCGCGCGTCATTCCCGGCGTCGGGCCGAAGACCGCGGAGCGGCTCCAGCGGATCGGCGTCGTCACCGTCGGCGAGCTGGCCAGGGTGCCCGAGGCGCGCCTCGTCGCGGAGTTCGGCGAGCTCTGGGCGCGCCATCTCCACGAGCGGGCGCACGGGAACGACGACACGCCGGTCGAGCCGGGGGGCGAGCGGAAGCAGGTCAGCGAGGAGCGGACCTATCTCGAGGACCTCACGACGTTCGAGCAGGTCGAGCGCGAGCTCCTGGCGCGCGCCGAGGGGGTCGCCGCCGACCTGCGGCGGCGCGGCGTGATGGCGCGGACGATCACGCTCAAGGCGCGGGACAACACCTTCCGCACGGTGACCCGCGCGCGGACGCTCGACGAACCGGCCGACCTCGCGTCGGAGCTTCACCGCGCGGCGACGGCGCTCTACCGCGAGCGGGTCGACTTCGGCGGGCGCGGGGTGCGGCTGCTCGGGCTCGGCGCGAAGGACCTGGTCCCGGCGGCGGAGATTCCGCCGGTCCTCTTCCCCGACGAGCGGAAGGAGCGCGAGCGCCGCGTGGCCCGCGCCGCCGACGAGCTGCGGACCCGCTTCGGCAAGGACGCCGCGCGCCCGGCCCGCCTGCTCGACCCGCGCAAGAAGCCCGACGCCTGACGCCGACCGTCGCGCCGGGGCCGCGCGGAAGCGGGGCGCGGCGCGGAGTATCATCGGCGCCATGCGCGAGATCGAAGTCAAGCTGCCGCTCGAGGACGCCGACGACGCGCGGCGACGCCTCGGCCTCGCCGGCGCCGTCGCGGAGACGCCGCGCCAGTTCGAGGACAATCGCCTCTACGACGACGCGGCCGGATCGCTCGCCGCGGCGCGGCGCATCCTGCGCCTCCGCTCGACCGCGGGCCGGCATCTCGTCACGTTCAAGGCCCCCGACGAAGGGAACTCCGGCGACGTCCGCTACAAGGTCCGCATCGAGCACCAGACGACCGTCGAGGACGCCGAGGAGTTCGACCGGCTGCTGCAGGCGCTCGGCTACCGGCCGATCTGGCGCTACCAGAAGTTCCGCCAGTCGTACCGCCTCGGCGCGGTGCACGCCGACCTCGACGAGACGCCGATCGGCGTCTACCTCGAGCTCGAGGGGCTGCCGGCCGAGATCGACGCCGCGGCCGCGGCGCTCGGCTTCGCGCCGGCCGACTACGTCGCCTCCTCCTACCGCGCCCTCTTCGAGCACCGCGGCCTCGCGGGCGACATGGTCTTCCCGCCGCACCAAGAGCGGGCGTAGTGGCCGGCTTCGCTCCGCCCCCCCGCCGCGGCGCCACGTTCCCCGCGGAGACTCGGCGATGCCGGCGGCGATGATCCTCGCCGCGGGGCTGGGGGAGCGGATGCGCCCCCTCACCGCCCGGCGGGCCAAGCCGACGCTGCCGGTCCTCGGCGCCTCCTCGCTGGCGCGCCTCGCGCGGGCCGCGCGCGCCGCGGGGGCCGACGCGCTGGCCGTCAACGCCCATCACGCCCCCGAGTCGGTCGAGGCGGAAATCGGGCGTCTCGGCCTTCCGGCGCGGCTCTACGTCGAGCGGCCGCTGATGGGCTCGGGCGGCGCCTACGACGCGCCGCGCGCCCTGCTCGGCGCCGACGACGTCTTCTTCGCCCTGAACGGCGACACGCTGCTCCACCCGCCGCTCGCCGCGCTCGCCGCGGCGGCGCGCGCGCCGGGTCGGGGCGGAGCGTTCTTGGTCCGTCCGGGCGCCCTCCCCGGGCGCGGCTGCCTCGAGCTGCAAGGCGGCCTGTTCGCCGCGCGCCATCCGCGCGGTTCGACGCCCCCCGCGGGCGCCGAACTCGCCGACTACCTCGGCGCCGCGGCGCTGAGCCGCGCGCTGCTCGACTTCGTGCCCCGCGGCCGGCCGTCCGACTTCTTCGACGAGGTCGTGCCCGCGGCGCGCGCGGCCGGCCTCTCGTTCGCCCTCGTGCCGTTCGCCGGACCCTGCCTTGAGTTCACCTCGCCGCGCGGCTATCTCGACAACCTGCTCGCGCTCGTCGAGCGGGGCGCCGGCGCGCTCCCCGGCGGCGCCGCGGCGATCGCGCCCGGCCCGCCGCCGCGCTTCGTCCACGACGAGGCCGAGGCGGACGGCGCGGTCTTCGTCGGCCCGGCCGCGCTCGAGCGAAACGCGCGCGCCGCGCGCGGCGCGACGCTCGACCGCGCGGCGCTGCTCGAGGGGGCGGTCGTCGAAGAAGGGGCGCGGTTGACGCGGGTGATCGTCGACCGCGGCGCGCGCGTTCCCCCCGGCGCGGAATTCCACGACGGCGTCGTCTGCGCCCTTTCCGAGGACGAGCATGTCTTCCACCCCTTCGACCGCTGATTCCGTCGCCGCGCTCGCCGCGCGTTTCCGCGCCGCGGAGGCCCTCCCGCTCGCCCCCGACGCGTCCACCCGCTTCTTCGCGCGCCTCCGCTTCGCCGCGGGCGGAACGGCCGTGGCGATGATCGACGCCGCGGGGGGCGCCGCCGCGCTCGACCGGATGGCCGCGGCGAACGAGCTGCTGACGGGCGTCGGCGTGCCGGTCCCGCGGATCCTCGACCGCGACGACGCGCTCTCCGCGCTGCTCTTCGAGGACGCGGGCGACACGCTCCTCGCCGACGCGCTGCCCCGCCTCTCCGCCGACGCGCGACGCCGCGTCTACGAGCGGGCGGCGCGGATCGCGGCGCGGATCGGCCTCGCCGGCACGCCGCTCGTCGACGGCGCGCATCCGCTTTCCCGCCCGCAGCTCGGCCGCCCCCGCCTGCGCTGGGAACTCTCGCTCTTCGCGACGCACGACGTCGCGGCGCGCCGCGGCGAAGTGGACTGGGCGCTCTTCTCCGAGCTGGGGCGCTTCTTCGACCACCTCTGCGACGGGCTGACGCTCGGCACGGCCGAGTTGGCGCACCGCGACTTCCACGCCCGCAACCTGATGCTCGCGGCGAACGGCGGCCTCGTCGTCGTGGATTATCAGGACGCGCTCTTGGCGCCGGTCCACTACGACGTCGCCTCGCTGCTGCGCGATCCGTACGTCGAGCCGGACGCCGCGCTCTCCAAGGCCGCGGCCGCCGCCTACGCCGCGGAGCGCGGCGGTCCCGCCGACCTCGAGGCCGATCCGGACTTCGCGCTCGCCGCGCTGCAGCGGGACCTGAAGGCGATCGGCACCTACGCCAGCCAGGCGCGGCTGCTCGGGCGGGAGCGGTTCCTCGCCTCGATTCCGGCCGCGGAGCGGCTGGCGCGGCGCGCGCTCCCCGCGCTGCCGCTGGACCTGCGCGACGACGCGCGGCGGTTGCTCGACCGCCTCCGCTTCGCCGCCGACTGACGCGCGGGCCGCGGCGTCAGGCCGGCCGCACGAGCCGGATCAGTTCCGAGACGTCGTTGATCCGCTTTCCCGGTTCGGCGACGAAGCCGGCCGCCTCGCCCCACGACGAGATCTCCGCGGCCGTGTAGGTGCGCCCCGCGGGGGTCATCGCGAGCATGTTGACGGCGAAGATCGCCGCCTCGCGCGGCGACGTGCGGCCCTCTTCGATGGTCCGCTCGTGGACGACGACCGCGCCGCCCGGCGTCGTCAGCGGGAAGAGGCGCGCGAGCAGCGCCTTGTTCTCCTCGGCCGAGGAGCTGTGGACGACCTGCGAGAGGAAGATCAGGTCGAACGTCGGCAGCGTCCGCGGCGTCGGCTCGTTGTAGAAGTCCCAGACGACGTAGCGGATGCGCGACCCTTCGGGCGTCTCGGCCTGGATGCGCCGCGCGACCTCGATCGTCAGCGGCAGGTCGATCAGATAGAGCTCCGCGCCGGGGGCGCGGCGGCCGAACTCGGCGAGGTAGTGGCCCGGCCCGCCGCCGAGGTCGGCGATCCGCTCGACGCCGAGCAGCGGCACGTGGTCCACGATCGCCGGCGCGCTGCGGTGGGAGACGGCGTACATCGCGCGGATGAAGTTCTCGTTCTGGCGCGGATCGTCGAGGTTGGCTCGGTCGGCCAGCCGCTCCGGCAACGGCCGGCGGCGCACGATCTCCTCGAGGAACGCCCAGCGCTGGAAGAGACGGTTGCGGTGGCGCAGCGACGCGACGAGGTGCGACGGCGCGTCCTCGACGAGCAGCGGCTCGTAGTCGGGGTGGTTGCGGTAGACGCCGCCCTTCTTGACGACGAAGCCGATCGACGTCAGCGCGTCGAGCAGGATCTCGGCGCCGCGCGCCGTGCCGCCGATCGTCCGCGCGACCGCCTCCGCCGTCGCGCCGTTCCCGCGCAGCGCCTCGAAGAGCGACAGCTCGGCGGCGGCGAGGAGGATCTTCGCCTCCATGAATCCCGACGCGACCTGGTTGATCCGTTCCGCGGCCCGCTTCCCGGCGTCGTCCATCGTCCTGTCTCCTTTCCGCGTCGCCCGGAATTATCCCAGAACGGCGGCGCGGCGGAGCGGGCGGCGCGTCAGAGTTCCGCGAGAATCCGGCGCGCCGACTCGATCGCCCGGGGACAGACGGTCGCGAACAGCCCGGAGGAACGCGCCGTCTCGAACCCCTCCGGCGTGTTCACGTCCACGCCGAGCAGGGCGTTGCACTCCGTCGCGCCGTTCTCTTCGCGGAACCGCTCGAGGAAGCGGCGCGACAAGGCCATCGTCCGCTCGCGCGCCGCGGCGTCTCCCGGCGCGCGCATCCCGTGGCGCAGGCCGATCACGAGCAGAGCGCCGACGACCGCGCCGCAGACCGATCCGCTGCGCGCGATCCCGGCGCCGAACGGGTTGGCGATCCGCAGCGCGACGGACAGGTCTACGCCGAGTTCCTCGGCGAACGGCGCCACGACGGCCTGGCAGCAGTTGAGCCCTTGGTCTTTCTGGGCGAGAGGGTCGGGGTTCGTCACGGACAGTCCTCTTCGGCGGGCGGGGGCGGGGTCAGTGGCGGATGCGGAGACGGTGAAGCTGGACGAGGAAGAACGGCACGCCCATCAGCGCGGTGACGACGCCGACCGGCACGTCCACGTTCGGCGAGATCGCGCGGGCCAGCAGGTCGCAGATCACGAGGAACCCGGCGCCGGCGAGCGCGGCCGCGGGGAGAAGCTTGCGCGCCGGGGCGCCGGAGAACGGCCGCACGAGGTGCGGGGCCATCAGGCCGACGAACGAGACCGGTCCGACGACGCTGACGGCGGCGCCGGCGGCGAGGGCCACGAACGAGAGCAGGACGATCCGTCCGCGCAGCACGTCCACGCCGACCGAGAGGGCCTGCTCCTCGCCGAGCGCGAGCGCGTCGGCGACGCGCCGGAAGGCGAAGAGGCCGGCCACGCCGACGAGCACCGGCGCCGCGGCGAGCTTGACGTGCGCCCATTCGCGCCCTTCGGCCGAGCCGAGCAGCCAGGCGAAGACCTCGTGCACGCGGTGCGTGTTCTCGACGATCAGCATCACCGAGACGAGCGAGGAGCAGAGGCTCCCCACGGCGACGCCGGTGAGGAGCAACGCGCCGGTCGTCGGCCTCCCCGCGGCGTGGGCCGCGACGTAGACGATCGCCGAGGCGACGAGCGCGCCGGCGAACGCGGCGAGCGGAACGCTCGGCGGGAAGGCGAGCGCGGCGCCGCTGACGTAGGCGGCGACGGCGCCGAGCGACGCGCCGCCGGAGAGGCCGAGGAGCCCCGGATCGGCGAGCGGGTTCTGCAGGCAGGCCTGCAGCACCGCGCCGGCGACGGCGAGCGCGGCGCCGCAGAGGGCGAGGAGCACGACGCGCGGCAGGCGGACGTCGAAGACGAGCGTGTCCACCACCGCCTGCGGCGCCCCTTCCGCGGGCAGACCGCAGAGGGCGCGCAGCGTCTCCCACGGACCGACGGCGGACGCGCCGCCGAACAGCACGCCGCACACGACGGCGAGCAGCGGGAAGAGGCCCAGCGCCGTCCAGAACGCGGCGCGGGAGGCGGCGGGGCGCGGCGTCAACGCCCGGCCTCGCGGGGGAACGCCGCGGGATGGAGCGCGCGCGCCAACTCGAACGCGCCGTCCACGAGGAACGGCGAGACGGTGGTCATCAGCCGCGGGCGCATCACGATCACGCGCCCTTCGCGCGCGGCGCGGGTCTTCTTTAGCAGCGGATAGGCCTCGAGGATCTTCGCCGCGTCGTCGCCGGGATCGAAGCCGAGCAGCAGCCAGTCGGGATCGAGGGCGATGATCCGCTCGAGCGGGGCCTGCTTGTGCCCCTTGAGGCCGATCTCGGCCGCCGCGTTCCGCGCGCCGGCGCGGCGGATCAGCGTGTCCACCGTCGTGCCGGTTCCGGCGACGATCAGGTGCGAGAACGAGAGGACGCGCGGCCGCTCCTTCGCGCCGGCCAGGCGGCGGTCGAGATCGCCGAGCCGCTTGTCCATGTCGGCGACGATCTCCGCGGCGCGCCGCTCGGCGCCGACTCGCTTGCCGAGATCGAGCGTCGCGGCGCGGATCGTCTCGAAGTTCCAAGCGTCGGGCACGGTCGTCGTGGCCACGCCGGTGCGGTGCAGCAGATCGACGACGGCCGGGTCGTTCCACGGCGTGAGGACGACGAGGTCGGGGCGCGCGGCGAGGACCGGCTCGATGCGCGAGGCGAGGCGGGGAATCGACGGGGCGAAGCGGCGGGCGACGTTGCTCAGCTCCGGATCGTCGGCGAGGTTCGAGACGCAGACGATCTTCCCCGGCGGCGCGAGCAGCGCCAGCATCTCGTCGCTCGCCAGCGACAGGGAGCAGATCCGCTGCGGCGGCGCGGCGAGCGCCGCCCCCGCGGCCGCCGCGAGCAGCGCCGCGGCGAGCGGAATCCGCATCGCTTCAGACGTCCGTCTTCCAGAGAACATCGGCCACGCCGCGCGCGCGGTTCTCGTGCCGCGCGAGGATGAAGAGCAGGTCGGAGAGGCGATTGAGGTACTGGATCGTCTCGGGGGGAACGGGGCGCGTCCTGGCGAGG
This sequence comes from bacterium, assembly GCA_021372775.1. NCBI lineage: Bacteria > bacterium. The sequence continues at coordinate 30,437 of JAJFTU010000030.1, forward strand.
GCGACGCACTTCCGCTCGGCGCGGCGGCAGACGGCGCGGGCGACGTTGAGCGCCGCGGCGCCCGGCGAGCCGCCGGGAAGGATGAAGTTCGTCAGCGGGCCGAGCGGCTCGTTGAAGCGGTCGCACTCCCGCTCGAGCCGCTCCACGTGCCGCGGCTGGACGAGCGGCGGCGGCCGCTTGTCCGGATCGGCGCCGATCAGCGAGAGCTCGCCGCCGAGATTGAAGAGCTCGCTCTGGATCCGCTCGAGGACCGCGCGGGCGTCGGCGGCGACGCCGGCGGCGAGCGCCGCGCCGAGGAACGAGTTCAACTCGTCCACGTCGCCGTAGGCGTCCACCTGCGGGTCGTCCTTGCCGACCCGCGCGCCGGAGGCGAGGCCGGTCGAGCCGTCGTCCCCCTGCCGGGTGTAGATCTTGGTCAGCCTCATCGCGGTCTCCGGGCAGATTCTACGGCCCCCGCGTCGTCCTTACGAAAGAGAACGGCGGCGCGCCCCGCCGGGGGACGCGCCGCCGCCTTCGCCTTCCGCGATGGTTCGGTCAGGGGCAGACCGCGGCGCTGGTGTCCACGTCCGTCCCGAAGTCGCCGAACGTCCCCTTGCCGGCCGCGGAGCGGCCGCGCACGAGGTAGTAGAACGACTGCCCGGCGCCGGGGCTCGCCGCGTCGGCGACCGACGTCCCGGCCGTGCCGCAGCTGAACGACGCGGCGCGGCCGAAGCCCGCGTCGCTCCGCAGCTCGGCGACCTGCCCCCGCAGCACGTCGTACGAGGTCGCCCCCGACACGGCGGTCCACGAGATCGTCGCGCGCCCCGTCCCGTCCTTGGTCAAGGTCGGGCCGGCGGCGGCGGCGAGGCCGCTGCGCCACGGATCGTCGAGGAGGTAGCTCTGGAAGACCGTCTCGTTCCGCTGCGCCGTGCGCCAGGCGTTGAAGACGAAGAACGCCTTGCGCGGCGTCGCGGCGCTGATCGGGAAGACGTCGTAGGCCATCGGGTACGAGCCCTGCGGCGTCGTCTTGTCGAGGCGGTAGACCGGGCGCCACGTCGCGCCGTCGTCCGGCGTGTGGCGGGCGACGAGGGCGCCGTAGTTCCCCGGCTGGTAGTCGAGCCAGGCGACCCACGCGTTCCCCTGCCCGTCCGCGACGAGGCGCGGGTCGTACGAGGAGGAGTCGGGGGAGGTCGGGTCGAGCCGCGTCGGCGCGGCGAACGTCGCGCCGCGGTCGCTCGACGACGCGGCGTAGATCGCCCCCGCGGCGTCGGCGAAGGCGGCGACGACCTTCGTCCCCGCGCCGAAGGAAACCTCCGGCGAGGTGAGGTCGGCCGTGCCGGACGGAAGCGTCAGGTTCGCCGCGGCGCCCCACGAGCCGGCCGTGAAGGCGGCGCGGCGCACGACCCGCCGCTGGCCCGAGGCGGGGCGGTACGACCAGACGGCGACGGCGTTCCCGGAGGCGTCGCAGGCGAGGCCGAGCTTCGTCTCCATTGTCGATCCGGCGGCCGACTGGCCGATGTTCTGGCGCGCGGTCCACGTCGCGCCGTTGTCGGCGCTCGTGCGCGCCCAGACGGTCGTCACGGTGGTCGTGCCGTCGGGGCTGACGTCGCCGAGGTAGGCGAGGACGAGCCGCCCGCCGCCGACGCAGATCCGCGGCGAGTAGTTGTAGTCGGTGTCGGCCGCGTCGCCGTCCACGCTCGTCGCGGCGGCCATCGTCAGCGTGGAGATCCCGGCGTCCCAGCTGCCGACGGCGAGCCGAACGTGATTGAGGTTCGACCAGGCGGCGAAGACCTTCGTCGCGCCGAGCGGCGCGATCTGCACGTCGGGCGCCCCCTCGGAGTAGACGCCGGCCGACCAGAGGCTGATCGTCTCCAGCGCGACGTCGGTCGCCTGCCAGGTCGCGGCGCCGTCGTTCGAGTAGTTGAAGCGGACGATGCGCGGATTGATCGTCGAGCCGGAGGCGGCGGCGAGGTCGCTCTGGAACGAGAGATAGACGAGACGCTTCCCGCCGGCGTAGGTCGCGGCGAGACGCGGCTCGAACGACTCCTCGCTCGACGGGTCGGCGCCGCCGACCGCGGCGGGACCGGTGAACGTCGCGCCGTTGTCGTCGGTCCGCGCGACGTACGGCCGCGCGTAGACGCCGGCGGCGTCGGCGGTCGAGGCGACGTAGACGCGGCCGGCGCCGTCGGCGGCGACGGCCGGCGCGAGGAGATTCGCGGCGGTCGCGTTGGCCGACGACGCGTCGCCGTCGAGCTGCGCGTCGAGGGGCAGCGACGAGAGGTCGGCCGCGGCCCGCAGGTAGTAGAGATCGCGGCCCGCGCTGTTCGTCAGCCGGCCGTCGCTGTAGAGCGCGACGACGTTCGTGCCGTCCACCGCGGCGAGACCCTGCAGGTTCTCGGCGACGGTCGCCGGCGTCGGCACGGGAAGCGCCGAAGGCGTGTCCGACCAGGTCGCGCCGTCGGTCGAACTGGCGCCGTAGACCGACGTGAGTTGTCCGAGACGAGTCGCGTCGTCGTAGCTGTCGGTCCAGGCGACGACCCACCTTCCGCCGCTGTAGGCGGAGCGGGTCGCGTAGTACTCCCCGCCCGCCCGCGTCGCCGGGCCGTAGTAGCTGAACGGCTGGCCCGAGACGTTCCACGACGCGCCGTAGTTCGCGGAGTGATGGATGTCGAGCACGGCGTAGGCGTCGCCGGCGATCCACTGCGCGTAGAGCAGCAGGACCTCGCCGGAGGAACCGACCGTCATGCGCACCGGCCCGTAGACCTCGCCGCTCACCGGCGAGTCGAGCACGTAGTCGAGCGCGACGCCGAAGCTCGTCCCCTTGTTGGTGGACGAGAGGACGTAGAGGTGGTGCGTGCCGTCGCCGGGAAGGTCCTCCTCGCCGACGAGAATGTGGGAGACCGAGCTCCCGTCCACCGCCACGGCGAGATCGGGACGCCCCGCGCCGCCGGTCGCGGAGAGGTACGAACCGAGGTCGCTCTCCGTCGAGAAGCTCCCTTCCTTGGCCAGCTTCACCGTCGTGCCGGAGGTGGAACCCGCCGCGCGGGAGTAGGCGACGTAGATCGTGCCGTCGTTGTCGAGGACGGCGTCGGGCGCGCTCGGCGCGGAGTAGAACGTCGTCGGGCCGACCCGCTGCGGCGCGGCGAAGGTGGCGCCGCCGTCCGTGCTGACGCTGACGTACGGCAGGCTCTGGTCGGCGCCGAGATAGGCGATCGCGACCTTCGTGTCCGACGCGGGGCGCACCGCGACGACCGGCGCCGCGACGCCGCGCGCGGCGTTCCCCGCGGGGATCACGTCGGCCGCGGCGGACCACGCCTGATAGCCGGACGAGTAGACGCGGCGGACGAACTGCAGCCCGACGCCGCCGTCGGCGTCGGCGACGGTGAAGGCGGCGCGCACGGCGCCGCTGGTCGTCATCGCCGCGGAGAGGAACAGGACCGGCTTGCCGCTCGCGCCGCCGGCGATCTTCTGCGAGGCCTCGAAGGTCGAGCCGCCGTTGGCCGAGCAGCGCGCCCACAGTTCGAAATCCTGGATCCAGAGCGCGCAGACCTGCCCCGCGGCGTTCGACACGAGCGTCGCGCGGGAGACGAACGCCGTCGTCGTCAGGGCCGCGTTCGCGAGCTTCTCGGCGGCCGGGACCGCGGCGGAGAAGTTGGTCGTCTGCTGCGCGGCGAGCGCCGCGTCGGGCGCGAAGAGCGAGTCGGCGGCGGCCGGCTGCGCGCACGCCGCGGCGCGGCGCAACGGGAACGAGCGCTGCGGAAGCTGCAGGCGCGGCGCCGCTTCGGCGCGCGTCGCCCGAGGCGGCGCGGCGCGAGGCCCGCCGGCCACGCGCGGCGGCGCGGCGACCGCGGCGAGCGGCAGGGCGAGGAACGGCAACAAAAGGAACCGGCTGACTCGCGCAAACGAGAGCTTGCTCATCGCGACCTCGCTGAAGGCGGCGCGCCCACGGAGCGGCGCCGCTCGTTTCACGCCGCCGTCGGCGCGCGGCGGGATGCCATCGTATCCTCGGCGCAAGGTACAGGGAACCCCATGCCCGAGCTTCCGGAAGTCGAAACCGTCGCCCGCCAACTCGCGCCCCTCGCCGTGGGACGCGGGGCGCGGCGTCTCGTCGTCCGCGACGCGAAGCTCGCCGGCGCCGCGCGCCGCTCCCTCGGGGGCCGCAGGCTCGAGTCCGTCTTCCGCCTCGGCAAGCAGGTGGTGTTTCAGTTCGAGGACGGCGCCGGGGAACGATGGTTGACCGTCCATCTCCGAATGACGGGACGACTGCTCTGGCGCGCCGCGGGAGAGCCTGTTCCGAAGAGCCCGGCGCCGCGCGCGGAACTCGCCTTCGACGGCGGGGCGATCGACTTCGTCGATCCGCGCCGCTTCGGCACGATGACTTGGCTCGCGCGGCTCGACGACGCGCGGCCGAAGGGGATCGACCCGACGGCGCCGGAGTTCACGCTCGCCGCGTTGGGGCGCCTCGCCGCGGGCTCTCGTCAGGAGCTGAAGACGTTCCTGCTGCGGCAGGATCGGCTGGTCGGCGTCGGCAACATCTACGCGTCGGAGATCCTGAACCGCGCGCGGCTCGACCCGCGGCGCGCCGCCGGGTCGCTCCACGAAGCCGAACTGCGCCGCCTCCACGGCGCGACCCGCGCGGTGCTCGCCGCGGCGATCCGCGCCTGCGGCACGACCTTCTCCGACTTTCAGGACGCGCACGGCCTGACCGGCCGTTATCAGGCGAAGCTGCAGGTCTACGGGCGGGAGGGCGAACCGTGCCGGCGCTGCGGAGCGCCGATCGTCCGCTTCGAGCAGGGGGGAAGAAGCACCTACTTCTGCCCGGCCTGCGCCGAGTAGTCGCGGGCGCCGAAGATCGCCGTGCCGACGCGGACCAGCGTCGCCCCTTCCTCCACCGCGATCTCGAAGTCGTCCGACATCCCCATCGAGTACTGTTCGACGACGACGTTGGGCAGCGCGCGCGCCGCGGCCTCGCGGCCCAAGGCGACGAGGCGCCGGAAGTAGGGACGCGCCTCCTCCGGATCGGCGACCGGCGGCGGAACGGTCATCAGCCCGCGGACGAGCAGTCCCGGCCGGCCCGCCAACTCGTCGAGCGCGGCGAGGAACTCGTCCGGCGCGAAGCCGCCCTTGCTCGCCTCGCCGCCGACGTTGATCTCGACGAGCGCCTCGACCGGACGCCCGCGTTCCTTTCCCAGACGATCGAGCGTCTCGGCGAGGCGCGGCGAATCGACGGAGTGGATCAACTCGAAGAGCTCGACCGCGCGGCGCGCCTTGTTCCGCTGCAGCCGCCCGACGAGGTGCCAGCGCGCGCCGGCAACGAGCGGGATCTTCCCTTCCGCTTCCTGGACCCGGTTCTCGCCGAAGAGCGTCTGTCCCGCGGCCAGCGCCTCGCGCACCGCCTCCGCGGGGTGGGTCTTGCTGACGGCGACGAGCGTCACGCCGGAAGGATCGCGCCCGACCCGCCGCGCCGCGGCGTCGATCCGCGCGCGGACGGCGGCGAGCCGCTCCGCGAGCGACGGGGGCGCGGGACTCACCGCTCCTCCGGCGCCTCGCGTCCCGAGGCGCGCCGGTCCATCGCGCGGTTGGCGAGCATGTCGGCGACGCGGTTCTGCTCGCGCCGGACGTGATGCACGACGAACGAGGAGAGCTTCGCCGCGCGCCCGCGGACCTCGGCCATCAGGTCCTGCAGGTGCGGCTGGCGGACCTTGTAGATGCCGGCGATCTGCCGCTGCATCAGCTCGCTGTCGGTGCGGACCTCGAGCTCCGCGGCGCCCAGTTCGAGCGCCGCGTCGAGCGCGGCGATCATGCCGCGGTACTCGGCAACGTTGTTCGTCGTCTTGTCGATGAAGCCCCAAAGGCGGAGCCGCGGCTGCGCGTCGGCGCCGCAGATCAGCACGCCGTACCCCGCGGGACCGGGGTTGCCGCGCGAGCCGCCGTCCACCCAAGCGAGGAGCTTCATCTCAGCGGCCGGCCTCGGCGCTGCGGCCGGCGTCCCCTTCGGCCGTCTCGCCGTCGTCCACGTAGAGGATTCGCCGGCAGCTGTCGCACGTGATCATGTCGTCGCCGCGCCGGGCGAGGTTGATCACCTGCGGGCGGAGCCGCACGTGGCACGCGGAGCACGATTCCTTTTCGACGCGGGCGACGGCGACGCCGCCGCGGGCGCGGAAGACGCTCTCGAAGCGGCGCAGCGTCGCCTCGGGCAACGCCTCGGCGATCTCGTTCCGCTGGGCGAGGAGTCCGCTGAGCGCCGCTTCCGTCTCGGCCTCTTCGGCGGAGAGGCGGGCCTTGTCTCCCTCGAGCTTGGTCCGCTCGGCCTCGATCCGCTGGTCGGCTTCGGCCGCCGGACCGTCGAGCGCCTCGATCTCCCCTTCCATCTCCAGCAGCTGGTCTTCGAGGGTCGAGACCTGCGACTTCAGGGTGTCGATCTCGTTGAGCGCCGCGCTGTACTCGCGCGGGTTGCTCACCTGCATCAGCTTCCCTTGGGCCTGCTTGAGCTTCTCGGCCTGCGCGTCCCGTTCCTTGTTCATTTCGTCGCGGCGCCGGCGCAGCTCCTCGTGCTTGAGGCGTTCGCCGCCGATGTCGGCGAGCCGGGCCTCGAACCCGCGGTCCAGCTCTTCCAGCCGGCCCGGCAGCGCCGCCTTCGCGTCCTCGATCGCCTTCACTTGCACGGCGATCTCCTGCAGCCGGATCAGGCGCTTGATGTCGTCGTTCAAAACGGTCCCCTCCGTCGTGCGGGTCCCGGTGAGGTTGGTGGGCCCACCAGGACTCGAACCTGGGACCAGCTGATTATGAGTCAGCCGCTCTAACCGTCTGAGCTATGGGCCCCGAATTGGCGAGTGTAGCATAGGCGCGGGAGGCCCCCCCGCCAACGGTCAGGGCGCGCGGCGCGGGCCGCGGACGCCCGCCGGACGGCCGCGGCGGCGACGGGCCGCGCCCCCGAGGGGCGACTCCCCCCGCGGCCCCTTTTGGGCTATAGTTTGGGCGGTCCGATTCACCAACAACCCATTTCCAAAAGCGAGGCGAGCCATGGCCGACCGCACCAACAAGCAGCCCGAAAACGCTCCGGGCAAGTACTACGTGGATCAGAACTGCAGCGCCTGCCAGGTGTGCGTGAGCACCGCGCCGGACAACTTCAAGATGAACGACGGCGAAGAGCACGCCCTCGTCTTCAAGCAGCCCGCCAACGCCGCCGAAGTGAGCGCCTGCGAAGACGCCATGTCCGGCTGCCCCGAAGAGGCGATCGGCAACGACGGCGAGTGACGCCGTCCGCGCCCGCGGCGGCCGGCCTCGCGCCGGCGGGCCGCAATGAAATACGGCCCGGTTCCCCGGGCCGTTTTCTTTTGCTCCGAACGGCGGAGGTCAGTTCTGCGGCGGGCCGCCCCCGCCGAGGAACGGCTTGAGCAGGCGCGAGCGCGCCGGCTGGCGCAGCTTGCGCAGCGCCTTCGACTCGATCTGCCGGATCCGCTCGCGGGTCACGGCGAACGACTGCCCGACCTCCTCCAGCGTGTGCTCCGTCCCTTCCTCGACGCCGAAGCGGAGCTTGAGCACCTTCTCCTCGCGCGGGGTGAGGGTCTTGAGCACGCTGCCGGTCTGCTCCTTGAGGTTCATCTTGACCACGGCGTCCACCGGCGAAGGGCTCTTCTTGTCCTCGATGAAGTCCCCGAGGTGCGAGTCTTCGTCCTCCCCGATCGGCGTCTCGAGCGAGATCGGCTCCTGGGCGATCTTCAGCACCTTGCGCACCTTCCCCGCCGGGACCTCCATCCGTTCGGCGATCTCCTCCGGGGTCGGCTCGCGTCCCAGCTCCTGCACGAGGGCGCGCGCGGTGCGGACGAGCTTGTTGATCGTCTCGATCATGTGCACCGGGATGCGGATCGTGCGGGCCTGGTCGGCGATGGCGCGGGTGATCGCCTGACGGATCCACCAGGTGGCGTAGGTGGAGAACTTGTAGCCGCGCTTGTACTCGAACTTGTCCACGGCCTTCATCAGGCCGATGTTCCCCTCCTGGATCAGGTCGAGGAACTGCAGGCCGCGGTTCGTGTACTTCTTGGCGATCGAGACGACGAGCCGCAGGTTGGCCTCGATCAGGTCCTTCTTCGCCTGCTGGGCCTCGATCTCTCCCTGCTGGATCTCGCGCGCCAGCTCGGAGAGGATCTTCGCGTCCGCCTTCATCTCCGCTTCGATGATGCGGATCTCCTCCCGCGCCTCGTCGATCTTCTTCTTCAGTTCCTTGCGGACCTGGAGGTCGTTCGTCGCGCGGGTGCGGGCCTTGAGGTCGGTCTCGATCCGCTGGTGGCGCGTGACCTTCTGGTGGGCCTGCTTCACCTCGCGGGCGAGGCGGTCGATGTAGTGCTGGGAGAGGCCGATCTCCTGGATCCCCACGGCGACCTTGTTCTGCAGCTCGCCGATGCTCTCCGTCACCTCGCGGTAGGTCTTCGAGCCTTCCTTGAGCTTCGCCAGCCGCGCGTGCAGCAGGTCGAGCTCGCCGGAGTGCTTCTTGATCTTGGCCACGCGCTTGTTGGCCTGCGTGACCTTGCGCTTGATCAGCTCCTCGCGCGGGATGTTCGTCCCCTTGGCGCCGACGGCGTCCTCGGAGATCTCGAACATCTCCTCGACCGACTTCGGGTGGGACTTCAGCCGGTCGGCGATCGAGAGGATCTCGTCGAGGCCGAAGCGGCTGCGGGAGAGGGCGCGCAGGACCTTCAGCTCCCCTTCCTCGATCCGCTTGGCGATCGAGACCTCGCCCTCGCGGTTGAGCAGCGGGACGGTCCCCATCTCGCGCAGGTACATCCGGACGGGGTCGTTCGTCCGCTCCTGCTCCGAGACCGGCGTCGGCTCGCTCTTCCGCCGCGGCTCGGGGGAGGGAATCGACTCCCCCATCATGTCGTCCCCTTCGAACTCCGCGTCGCCTTCGAGAATGTCGATCTCTTGGTTGCGCAAGAGGTCGGTCAGCTCCTCGAGCTCGGCGGGGTCGGCGAGGATTTCCTCCGGCACTTGCATGCGGATCTCGCCCCGCGTGAGCACGCCCTTCTCGCGCCCCAGCGCGATGAGCGACTTGACCTCTTCGGGGTACTTTTCCTCGATGCGCAATGTCGAACCTCCGGGTATCCGGGCTTGTCAGGAGCGCGGCGGCGAACGCCGCGCCGAAGCCGCGCCGGCCGCGCCTTTCTGCAGCTCGCGCGCCAGCGCGATCTTTCGCTGCAGAAGACGCGCCAATTCCTCCGGGGGCGCGCCCCGGTCGATCTCTTCCTGCACCGTCCGCATTTCCGAGGCCAACTGAGCGCCCCGCAGCGCGGCGAGAGCGCCCTCGGCCGCCTCGACGTCCGGCTCCTTCTCGTTGGAAAATGCTAAAGATAGAATATCCGTCGCCGCCTCGCCCGCGGCCAGCTCGGCCAGTCGCCTCAGGTCGAGCGTTTCCCCGTCCGAACGCCCCTCGATCCACCGTTCGACGACGTTCCGCGCCGACTCGCCGAGCTGGTCGAGCGGGATCTCGCCCGCCACCCGGTCGGCCTCGGTCAGCCGCTCGGGGGGGCGCAGGGCGAGGAAGCGGATCAGCGTCGCCTCGACCGGGGAGAAGCGCCGCTCCCGCCGCGGGGTCGCCGAGTAGACCTTCGCCCCCAGCTCCCGCCGCCGCTCGCGGGCCGCGCGGCGGAGCTCGTCGCGGACGAGGTCGTCGTCGATCCCCAGCCCCTCGGCGATCCGGGTCGCCGCCTCGGCGCGGGCCAGCGGGCTCTCCAAGAGGAGGATCTGCTCCAGGACCATCTCCAGCGCCTTGACCCGGCCGTCGAGCGACGCGACGTCGAAGTCCCGCTTCGCCTCGCCGACGAGGAAGGCCGGGAGGTCCAGGGCCGCGTCGAGCCGGGCGCGGACGGCGTCGGCGCCCCCCTCGCGGGCCAGGTCGTCCGGATCCTGCCCGTCGGGGGGCGCGGCGACCCGGATCTCGAGCCCTTCGGCGAGGGCCGGGCCGAGGCTGCGGCGCGCCGCCTTGCGCCCCGCGGCATCGCCGTCGAAGAAGAAGACGACCTTCGGGGCGTAGCGGCGGAGCAGCCGCGCGTGGGCCTGGCCGAAGGCGGTGCCGCAGACCGCGACCACCCCCGGAACGCCGACGGCGGCGAGGACGACCGCGTCGAAGTACCCCTCGACCACGACCGCCCGCCCCTCGCGCCGGATCTCCGGCCCCGCCTCGCGCAGCCGGAAGAGGATCCGCGACTTGTCGTAGACCTCCGTCTCCGGCCCGTTGAGGTACTTCGGCGTCTCGTCCCCGAGCGCCCGGCCGCCGAACGAGACGACGCGGCCGGCGGTGTCGTGGATCGGGAAGATGATCCGCCCGCGGAAGCGGTCGTAGACCCCGCTCGACCCTTCCCGCGGCACGACCAGCCCCGCCGCGAGCAGTTCCTCGACCGCGAAGCCGCGCGCCCCGAGGTGGCGCAGCAGGTTGTCCCAGCCGGGAGGGGCGAGGCCGAGGCCGAAGGTCCGCGCCCGCTCGACCGGCAGGCCGCGCCGCGCGAGGTAGCCGCGCGCCTCCGCCGCCTCGGGCGCCTCGAGCCGCTGGGCGAAGAACATCCCCGCCTCCTCGAGCGCGGCGATCGCCCGGCGGCGGCGGTTGTCCTCCGCCGGCTCGCGCCCCGCGCCGCGGCTCGGCGCCGGGCGGGGAACGCCCAGCTTGTCGCCGATCGAGCGGGCGGCCTCGGCGAAGTCGACGTGGTGGTACTCCATCACGAACTTGAAGAGGTCGCCCCCCACGCCGCAGCCGAAGCAGTAGAAGACGCCCTTCGCGCCGTCGACGTGGAAGCTCGGCGTCTTCTCGTGATGAAACGGGCAGAGCCCGACGAGCGAACGGCCCGCCTTCCGCAGCTGGACGACCTCGCCCACAACTTGGGCGATGTCCGCGGTCGCGCGGATCGTCTCGACGTAGTCCCGAAACGCGCCCGAAGCCATGGTCGAAGGCCCCCCCAAGGTCGGCGCGAAGCCAAAGGCGCGGGAAGGTTACTCGCCGCGCCTCGTCGGCGCAAAGCGGGGCGCGGTCAACGACGGCTGGATGCAGACAGGATCAAATGAGCCGCCGCCGCCGCGCCGTAACCATTGTCGATGTTCACCACCGTCACCCCCGCCGCGCAGGAGGTGAGCATGCCGAGAAGCGCGGTGAAGCCGTGGAGCGCCGCCCCGTAGCCGACGCTCGTCGGCACGGCGATCACCGGCGCGGCGATCAGCCCGGCGACGACCGACGGGAGCGCCCCCTCCATCCCGGCGACGACGATCACCACCCGCGCCCGCCGCAGCCGCTCCCCCTGCTCGAGCAGCCGGTGCAGGCCGGCGACGCCGGCGTCGTAGAGGCGGTCCGGGGCGAGGCCGAGCGCCTCGGCCGTCGCCGCCGCCTCCTCGGCGACCGCGAGGTCGGCCGTCCCCGCGCTGACGATCAGCAGCCCCGGGCGGGGCCGGGGCTTTCGCCCGAGTCCGGGAAGGAAGAAGGCCCGCCCGACCTCGTTCCAGCGCCCCGCCGGCCAGCGGGCGAGCAGTTCCTCGCCGAGCGCCGGCTCGAGGCGCGTGACGAGGGTCGGCGCGCCCCGGCGCGCGAACCGCTCGACGATCGTCAAAAGGTGGGTCTTGGCCTTTCCTTGGCCGAAAACGACCTCCGGCTGGCCGCGGCGCACGGCCCGCTGGTGGTCCAGCTTGGCGAAGCCGAGATCTTCGGTCGAGAGTCCGGCGAGGCGGCGGGCCGCCTCGTCCACGTCCACCCCGCCCCGCTTCACGGCGGCGAGCAGGCGGCGCAGCTGCACGGCGTCCAACGGTCGATTCCTCCGGGAACCTGCAAAGTGTAGCGTTGACCGCTCCTTTGGGGTGGTGTACTTAGTGAGCCGCGCCGCCGCGGCGGCGCGTCGAAGCCGGCGCGGGACGGACAGTTCCGCCGCGCGCGACGGCGACGGAGCGCGGAGGGGTCAGGGCATGAACAAGTCCGAGTTGATCGACAAGATCGCGCAGGACGCCGACATCACCAAGGCGGCGGCTGCGAAGGCGGTGGAAGCGTTCGTCGAAGGGGTCGCCCAGTCGCTCAAGCGCGGCGAGCGGACCGCCCTCGTCGGGTTCGGCACGTTCGCGGTCAGCGAGCGGGCCGGCCGTTCCGGCCGCAACCCGCAGACCGGCCAGACGATCGAGATCCCGGCCAAGAAGGTCGTCCGCTTCAAGAGCGGCAAGGAACTCGACGACCTGCTCAACGGCTGATCGTCAGCCGACGATCGCCAGTTTCTCCCCGCTCTCGACGGCCTGGCCGGCGGCGACGAGGATCTCGCGCACCGGCCCGGCCTTCGGGGCGAGGATGTCGTTCTCCATCTTCATCGCCTCGAGCACCAAGAGCGGCTGTCCCTCGCGCACCTCGTCGCCGGGAGCGACGAGCAGCTTCACGACCCGCCCGGCCATCACGGCGAGGGCGGGGACCGGCCCTTCGGGGACGGCGCGCGCGCCGGCGGTCGCGGCCAGCGGGTTCAAGATCCGCAGGCGGCGCGCGAAGCCGCCCCGCCGCACGACGTAGCCGTCGCGTCCCTCGTCGTGCACCGAGACGTCGTACGAGCGGCCGTCGACGAGCAGCGAGTAGGTGTCCGGCTCGACGACCGCCGCGTCCACTTCGGTTTCCACGCCGTCGATCGCGACGACGTATCCGCGCGGCGCGGGGCGGACCTCGACCGCGCGCTCCTCGTCCCCCAAGTACGCCCTGAGCTTCATCGCCGGCCTCCCATCGCGCGGGCGCGGCCGACGCGCACCCAGGCCGAGCGCTCGGGGCGGTCGGCGGACGGATCGAGACGCCGCGCCGCCTCTCCCTGCCCGCGGTAGGCGTGGATCGCCGCCGCGAGGAGCGCGATCCGGTCGAGCAGCGGGTCGCCGCCGCGGAACAGCTCGTCGCCGTGCTCGTCGATGAACCCGGTGTGCAGTTCCCCGGCGACGAACGCGGGGTGTTCGACGAGCCGCCTGAGGAACGGGATGTTCGTCGTCAGGCCGTCGAGCCGGTACTCGTCGAGCGCGCGCCTAAGGCGGCGGATCGCCTCGTCGCGCGTCGCCCCGTGGGCGACGAGCTTGGCGACGAGCGGGTCGTAGTGGACCGGCACCTCGTAGTTGCGGGCGACGGCGTGGTCGTTGCGGATCCCCGGGCCGGCCGGCATCCGCACGGCGCCGATCACGCCGGGGCAGGGCACGAAGTTCCGCTCCGGATCCTCGGCGCAGATCCGGACCTCGATCGCGTGCCCCGTCGGGACCAGCTCCTCCTGCGTCCAGCGCAGCTTCTCGCCGAAGGCGACGCGGATCTGCGCCTTGACGAGGTCGTGGTCGTAGACCTCCTCCGTGACCGGGTGCTCGACCTGCAGCCGCGCGTTGACCTCCATGAAGTAGAACCGGCCGTCCTCGCCGCGCAGGAACTCGACGGTCCCGGCGCCGACGTAGCCCGCGGCCCGGCCGGCGCGCACTCCCCAGTCGGCGAGGCGGCGGCGCGTCGCCCAATCGACGACCGGCGACGGCGTCTCCTCGAGGACCTTCTGGTGGCGGCGCTGCAGCGAGCACTCCCGCTCGCCGAGGGCCACGCCGTTGCCGTGCTGGTCGAAGAGGATCTGCACCTCGATGTGCCGCGGCCGCTCGAGGAACTTCTCGATGAAGATCGTGTCGTCGCCGAAGCCGGCCCGCGCTTCGGAGCGGGCCGCGTCGAGGGCCCGCGGCAGCTCCTCCGGTCCGCGGACGAGGCGCATCCCCTTGCCGCCGCCGCCGGCCGCGGCCTTGACGATCACCGGGTAGCCGATCGTCGCCGCGATCGGCGCCGCCTCGTCCGCGTCGCCGCGGAAGGCGTCGGTGCCGGGGAGCATCGGCACGCCGGCGGCGCGCAGCGCGGCGCGCGCGGACACCTTGTCGCCGAGCAGGCGCATCGCCGAGGCGGGCGGGCCGACGAAGACGAACCCGCGCCGCCCGCATTCCGCCGCGAACTCGGCGTTCTCGGAGAGGAAGCCGTAGCCGGGGTGGATCGCCTCCGCGCCGGTCGCGCGCGCGGCCTCGAAGATCCGCTCAGCGTCGAGGTACGACTCGCGCGCCGGCGGCGGACCGATCCGCACGGCCTCGTCGGCGAGCCGCACGTGCAGCGCGGCGCGGTCGGCGTCGGAGTAGACGGCGACCGTGCGGACGTCGAGGTCCCAGCAGGCGCGCATCACGCGGACGGCGATCTCCCCGCGGTTCGCGATCAGGATCTTCTTGAACAACGCGCCGTCCTCCGGCCGCGGCGCGGCGCCGCGTTCTTCGTCACAACGGGATGTTGCCGTGCTTCTTCGGCGGCAGTCCGTCCACCTTGGCGTCGAGCAGCCGCAGCCCCTGGATCAGCCGGCGGCGCGTCTCGCGCGGCTCGATCACCGCGTCCACGTAGCCGCGCTCCGCGGCGACGTAGGGACCGGCGAAGGCGCCGCGGTACTCCTCGACCTTGGCCCGCTTGAGCGCCGCGCGGTCGGCCGCCTCGGCCAGCTCGCGCCGCAGCAGGATCTCGACCGCCCCCTCGGCGCCCATCACCGCGATCTCCGCCGACGGCCAGGCGAGGTTGAGGTCGGCGCGGATCTGCTTGCTGGCCATCACGCAGTAGGCCCCGCCGTACGCCTTGCGCGTGATCACGGTCAGCTTGGGGACCGTCGCCTCGGCGAAGGCGTAGAGGAGCTTGGCGCCGTGGACGATGATCCCGCCGTGCTCCTGCCGGACGCCGGGCAGGAAGCCGGGGACGTCCTCGAAGACGACGAGCGGGATGTTGAAGCAGTCACAGAAGCGGACGAAGCGCGCCCCTTTGCGCGAGGAGTCGATGTCGAGCGCGCCCGCGAGGTGCAGCGGCTGGTTGGCGACGACCCCCACCGGCCGCCCGTCGAGCCGGGCGAAGCCGACGACGAGGTTCGCGGCGAACGCCTCCTGGACCTCGAAGAACTCGCCGTCGTCCACGACCCGCACGATCGCCTGCCTGATGTCGTAGGGCTTCTGCGGGTCGTCGGGGACGAGCCGGTCGAGCGCCTCGTCGGCCCGGTCGAACGGGTCGGCGGTCGGGCGGCGCGGCGGGTCCTCGTGGTTGTTCGGCGGCAGGTACGAGAGGAGCCGCCGCACGAGCGCGACGGCGTGCGCGTCGTCGTCGGCGACGAAGTGGGCCACGCCGGTGCGCGAGGCGTGCGGGACCGGCCCGCCGAGCTCCTCCTTCGTCACCTCCTCGTGGGTCACGCCGCGGATCACGTCCGGCCCGGTGATGAACATGTAGGAGGTGTCCCGGACCATCAGCGTGAAGTCGGTGATCGCGGGGGAGTAGACCGCGCCGCCGGCGCAGGGGCCCATGATCGCGGAGATCTGCGGCACGACGCCGGAGGCCATCGTGTTCCGCCAGAAGATCTCGGCGTAGCCGGCGAGGCTCGCCGCTCCCTCCTGGATGCGCGCCCCGCCCGAGTCGTTGAGGCCGATCACGGGGCAGCCGACCTTGAGGGCGAGGTCCATGACCTTGCAGATCTTGGCGGCGTAGGTCTCGGAGAGGGCGCCGCCGAAGACGGTGAAGTCCTGGGCGAAGAGGGCGGCGGGACGGCCGTCGATCCGCGCGAAGCCGGTCACGACCCCGTCCCCGGGGATCCGCTGCCGCTCCATGCCGAAGTCGCGGCAGCGGTGGACGACGAGGGCGTCGGTCTCCTCGAAGCTGCCGGTGTCGGCGAGGAGCTCGATCCGCTCGCGGGCGGTCAGCTTGCCCGACGCGTGCTGCCTGGCGACGCGCTCCGCGCCGCCTCCTTGCCGGGCGGCGCGCAGCCGCTCCCTGAGATCTTCGATGCGGGTCACGGGGCCCTCCCTCGCGGCGTTTCATTCGCATACCGCGAAACGCGCCGCGCGGAGGGGCCGAAGTTGCCGGCGATGCGGACCGGCCGCCGCGTCAGAACCAGAGGAAGAACCCGTCGGAGAAGTAGACGAGCCCGACGGCGCCGACCGCCAGCCCGATCCACCAGAGCGGGCGCTTCTTGAGCAGGGCGGCCATCGCCGAGAGCATGATCGCGAGCTGCAGGAACATCACCGCCTGCCCGAGCGCCCCGGCATGACGCTTGTTCAGCTCGGAGTCCTTGTCGAGCGCCTCGGCGTCGGCCTTGATCTCCGTCATCTCCCGGTTGTAGCGCGCGATTTCCGGTTCGAGGGACGCGATTCTCTTGGCTGCGGCGCTGTTTTCCGCGCAGGGCCCGGCGGCGCAGGTCGCGGCGAGGAGGCTCCGCTCCGCCTCGGAGACGTGGAGCTTGATGCTCTTGGCCTCGTAGTACGACCACTTGTTGACCTGCTTCGTCGTCGCCAGCTGGACGCGCGTGGAGTAGGCGCCTCCCTTGAGCGCCCCGATCCCGGCGGCGACCGCAAGAATCGTCGTGCTCACCGCCACCCACTGCATCCAACGTTCCTTCGGCGTTTCGGACATCCGCGGACTCCTCTCGCTCCGTTTTCGGCCGGGCATTAGAGAAGACGGCCGGGTTTTCGTCAAGAGAGCGGGGTGTAAGCGAAGCGGCGGCGAGCGGTACTGCTTCGCCGTAACGGAAATTTGCGGTTGTCCCCCCCCCTCCTTCGGTGGATATGACAAGCCGCAGAGGATGGCTGCGCGGGCGGAAGTCCGGCGGCGGCAACGAAACCAGTGGATGGATGCGGCCCCCTTCAGGGACGCGAAACGGGAGAGGGGGAGAGGTGAGTCTTTCGCTCGACATGTCGAGCGTGCTGATCGTCGGAGACGGAAAGTCCGCGGCGCTTTGCTCCCACGCCCTGATCAACGAAGGGCGGGGGAAGTTCCGTTTGGCGGGGGTGGTGACCCCCGCCGAGGTGACTGAGTTCTTCTCGGACGAAGGGCGCGGGCGGCGCGGGGCGCCGCACCGCGTGGTCGTGGCGATGGACGACCGGCGCGGGCAGCTCCCGCTGGCCGAGCTGGTGAGCCTTCGCTTCTCGGGCGTCCAGATCCAGGACGTCCCCTCGTTCCTCGAGGACCTGAGCCACAAGGTCCCGGTCTCCGCGACCCGCCCCAGCGACCTCGTCTTCACCGACGGCTTCCGCTTCGACCGCGGCCGGTTCATCGCCAAGGCCGCGGGGGAGTGGATCCTCGCCGTCCTGATGCTGCCGATCGGCCTGCCGCTGATCGCCCTCGCCGGGCTCGCGATCCTGCTCGAGAGCGGGCGCCCGGTCTTCTTCCGGCAGCGGCGCGTCGGCAAGGGGGGGAAGGTCTTCGAGCTCTTCAAGCTCCGCACGATGCGCCAGGACGCCGAGGCGCAGGGGCCGCGCTTCGCCGGGCGCAGCGACTCTCGGATCACGAAGGTTGGTCGGGTCCTGCGCAAGACGCGGCTCGACGAACTGCCCCAGCTCTTCAACGTCCTGCGCGGCGAAATGGCGCTGATCGGCCCGCGCCCGGAGCGGCCGGAATTCGTCGTCCGCTACGAGGAGCTGATCCCCTACTTCGCCTACCGCCACTCCGTCCGGCCGGGGGTCACCGGTTGGGCGCAGATCTGCTACGGCTACACGGACGACGACAAAGGCTCGCTCGAGAAGCTCTCGTACGACCTGTTCTACATCAAGCGGCACTCGCTCTGGTTCGACGTCAAGATCGCCTTGGGCACGATCACGACGGTCTTCGGCTTTAGAGGCCGCTGAGGGACGGCGATGAGCGCGCGGTCCGAGGAGCGGGCGGGCGGCGCGGCCGCGATCGGCGGGGCGGACGTCCCTCGGGCGCTCGGGGCGTCGGCCGCGGCGCCGGCGCCCGCCGTCTTCACCGTGGACGTCGAGGACTACTACCAGGTCGCCGCCTTCCGCGGCCTCGTCCGACGCCGCGACTGGGACTGGTATCCCTCGCGGGTCGAAGGGAACGTCGCCCGGCTGCTCGATCTGTGCGACGAGCACGGCATCGTCGGCATGTGGTTCATCCTCGGCTGGGAGGCGGAACGGCGGCCGGAGATGGTCCGGCGGATCGCCGCCCGCGGCCACGAGCTCGGCTGCCACTCCTACTGGCACCGCGAGATCTACAACCTCGCCCCGGAGGAGTTCCGCGAGGACACGCGCCGGGCGAAGGCGGCGATCGAGGACGCCGCGGGACGCGCCGTGGTCGGCTACCGCGCCCCGTCGTTCTCGATCACGAAGCGCTCGCTCTGGGCGCTCGACATCCTCGTCGAGTGCGGCTTCACCTTCGACTCCAGCATCTTCCCCGTGCGCCATCCGAACTACGGCATTCCCGACGCCCCGCACTATCCGCACCGGCTGCGGACCGCGTCGGGCAGCATCTGGGAACTCCCCCCGGCCACGGCGCCGCTCTGGGGCCGGAGGGTCGCGGTCGCCGGCGGCGGCTATCTGCGGCAGTTCCCGTTCTCCTTCGTCCGGGCCGGCCTCGATCGTCTGACGCGCGGCGAGCGCCACCCCGCCGTGCTCTACGTCCACCCCTGGGAGATCGACCCGGGGCAGCCGCGGCTGGCCGCCGGATGGCTGACCCGTCAGCGCCACTACCGGAGCCTGGGCCGCATGAGCGGCCGGCTGACGACGCTCCTCGGCGCGCTGCAGTTCTGCAGCGCCTCCGCTCTGGTCCGCGAGTGCCGCAAGACGTCGGGAGCGGCCGCGAAGCCGGCCGAGGCGACGCTCCGGCCGGAGCCCGCCCGCGGCGCCGACGGCGCGCAGGGCGTCGCGGGATCGATCGAGTGAACGGGCGCGAGGCCGCCCCCGAGTCGGCGGCCGCCGGCCGCCCGCGCTGCGCGTCGCCGTCCCGGGCCGACTGACGGTGCGCGCGTGACGGCCGGGCGGGACCGAAGGACGGTGCGCGCGTGACGACGCGGCGGGACCGAATGACGGTGCGCGCGTGACGACGCCGCGCGACCGCGCTTCGAAGATCCTCCGCGGCTGGCAGGCGGCGGCGTTCGCCCTCGCCGGGACGGCGCGGCGGCGCATCGCCGCCCGGCGCGGCAAGGTCTGCGTGCTGATGTACCACCGCGTGCTCGCCGACGACGCCTCCGCCGACGGGATCGAGCCGGGGATGTACGTGCGGGCCGCGACGTTCGCCGCGCATCTGCGGTGGCTCGGCGACCACTTCCGGTTCGTCTCCCTGCGCGACGTGCAGGCGCCTCCGGACGACGCGGACGACGCGCCGCGCGTCGCCTTGACGTTCGACGACGGATGGCGGGACAACCTGACGCACGCCTGGCCGCTCCTCGCCGCCGCGGGGGCGCCGGCGACGATCTTCCTCGCGACCGACTGGATCGCCGGCGGCGACGGCTCGTTTCTCGCGCCGGACGACGTGCGGCGCATGGCGGCCGCGGGAATCGACTTCGGCGCGCACACCGGCGGCCACCCGCGCCTGACCGGGTTGGGCGACGAGGCGGTCCGCGACGAGCTGATCCGCTCGAAGCGGGCGGTCGAGGAGTGGACGCGGCGGCCCTGTTCCCTCTTCGCCTATCCGTACGGAGACTGCGACGACCGCGTGGCCCGTCTCGCGGGCGAGCAGTTCGAGCTCTGCGCGGCGATCGCCAATCGTTGGTGGACGCCCGGCGGCGACCGGACGAGGGTCAGCCGCGTCGGCGTCCACGAGGACATGAGTTCGACGCCGCGGCGTCTCGCCGCGCTGCTCGCCCTCCGCGCCTGATCCTCGCGGCCCGCGCCGCAAGGCGCCGGGGGCAGAAATGCGCCCGCCCGGCGAGGAGCGACCTCGCCGGGCGGGCGGTCGAAGCGGACGGAATCAGTTGCCCGGGGTGTAGGCCTCGAATTCGGCAAGGCCGACGTTCTCCGTCGTGGAACTGACGGCCGTGACCGTCAATTCGACCCACGTCGCCGACCGCGCCGCGAAGTCGAAGGTCGTGGCCGTTCCGTTGTTGGCGAGCGGACCGACCGCGACCGTCGTGCCGTCGCTGAACCGCAGCGTGCCGGCGAGCATCTGGTCGCTCGAGTTCGGGCGGTCGTAGAGCACGACGCGGTTGATCGTCTGCGCCGCGCTCCAAGTGAGGCGGATCCACGCGCCGACGCCTTGGCCGTTCGTCGCCCACTCCCTTCGGTAGTCGGTCGGATAGCCCGTCGCCGAACCGTCGATCGCCTTCGCCGCCGTCTGCTGCGACCACGTGGACTCCGAGGAGGCGGTCGCCGTCGCCTGCGGCGCGACGTTGGTCCGCGCCGCCGGCGGCGCCGACGCGCGGACCGTGACGGTGGTCGAGGCGGCGGCGCCGTTCACCTTGCCGTCGTTGACGACGAGCGAGAAGACAAGCGTCGCGTCGGCGGTCAGGCCGCTCGGCGCCGTGAACGCCGGCGTCGCCGACGTCGCGCTCGACAGCGTCACCGTCGGGCCGGAGGTCTGCGTCCACGCGTAGGAGACGACGTCGCCGTCCGGGTCGTAGCTCTCCGTCCCGTCTAGGATGACGTTGGCGCCCTCGGCGACCGTCTGCGCCGCGCCGGCGTTCGCCACCGGCGCGCGGTTCACCGCCGTGCCCGTGTTCTCCCAGACCTCCATTTCCGCGAGGCCGACGTTGCCGGTGTTCGCGGAGACCTGCGTGACGGTCAGGCGCACCGACGTCGCCGACCGCGCGGGGAAGTCGTACGTCGTCGCGGCGCCCGCGTTGTCCAGCGGACCGACGACGAGCGTCGTGCCGTCGCTGAACAGCAGCGTGCCGGCGAGAATCTGGTCGTTGGCGTTCGGGCGGTCGTAGAGCACGATCCGGTCGATCGTCCGCGCCGTCGTCCAGGTCAGCTGGATCCAGGCGCCGACCCCTTGGCCGTTCGTCGCCCACTCCCGCGTGTAGTCGCCGGGGTAGCCGGCGACGACGCCGTCCACCGCCTTGGCCGCCGTTTGCTGGGACCACGTGGATTCGGAGGAGGCGGTGACCGTCGCCTGCGACGCGATGTTCGCCCGCGTCGCCGGCGGCGCCGCGTAGTGCACCGTCACCGTCGTCGTGGAAGCCGGGCTGCTCAGTTGGCCGTCGTTGACGACCAGCGCGAAGACCAGCGTCGCGTCGGCCGACAGGCCGCTCGGCGCGGTGAAGGTCGGCCTCGCGGTGGTCGCGCCGGACAGCGTCACCGACGGCCCGGAAGTCTGCGTCCAGGCGTAGGCGACGGCGTTTCCGTCGGGGTCGTAGCTCGCGCTTCCGTCGAGCGCGACCGCCGCCCCTTCGGCGACGGTCTGCGACGCCCCCGCCGACGCGATCGGCGCGTGGTTCGTCGTCGAGCCCGGCTCGGCCCACGCCTCCATTTCCGCGAGGCCGACGTTTCCGGTGCGCGAACTCACCTGCGTCACCGTCAGCCGCACCCACGTCACGGCGCGCGCGGCGAAGTCGTACGCCGTCGCCGCCCCCGCGTTGTCCAGCGGGCCGACCGCGATCGTCGTGCCGTCGCTGAAGAGCAGCGTGCCGGCGAGAATCTGGTCGTTGGCGTTCGGGCGGTCGTAGAGGACGATGCGGTCGAGCGTCTGCGCGGCGGCCCACGTGAGCTGGATCCAGGCGCCGACCCCTTGGCCGTTCGTCGCCCACTCCCGCGTGTAGTCGCCGGGGTAGCCGCCCACGACGCCGTCCACCGCCTTGGCCGCCGTCTGCTGTGACCATGTGGATTCGGAGGAGGCCGTGACCGTCGCCTGCGCGGCGACGTTGGTCCGCGTCGGCGGAGGCGCCGAGGAGCGGACCGTCACCGTCGTCGTGGAGGCCGGACTGCTCAGTTGGCCGTCGTTCACGACCAGCGAGAAGACCAGCGTCGCGTCGGCGGACAGACCGGTCGGCGCCGTGAACGAAGGCGTCGCGGACGTCGGATCGGACAGCGCGACGGAGGGGCCGGACGTCTGCGTCCAAGCGTAGGCCAAGGCGCCGCCGTCGGGGTCGTAGCTCGCCGTGCCGTCGAGCGCGACCGTCGCTCCTTCGGCCACGGCCTGCGGCGCCCCGGCCGCCGCGACCGGCGCGTGGTTGGCGGGCGTCCCCAGCGGCTCCCAGACTTCGAATTCCGCGAGCCCGACGTTGCCGGTCCGCGCGCTGACCTGCGTGACCGTCAACCGCACCCACGTCACGGTGCGCGCCGGGAAGTCGTACGCCGTCGCCGCCCCCGCGTTGTCCAGCGGGCCGACGGCCTGCGTCGTCCCGTCGCTGAAGAGAAGCGTCCCGGCGAGGATCTGGTCGTCCGAGTTCGGGCGATCGTAGAGGACGATCCGGTCGATCGTCCGCGCCGAGGCCCAAGAGAGCTGGATCCAGGCGCCGGCCTTCTCCTCCACGGTGGACCACTCCCGCGAAGAATCGCCGGGATATCCGTCCACGACGCCGTCGACCGCCTTCGCGGCGCCTTGCCCTTCGGCCGTCGCTTCGCTGGACGCGGTGACCGTCGCCGTCCCGGCGATGTTCGTCCGCGTCGCCGGCGGCGCCGTCGCCGCGACCCGCACGATCGTCCCGTCCGGGATCGACGTGAAGAGGCCGTCCGCGACGGTCAGCTCGAAGCCGAGCGTCGCGTCGGCGGAGAGCCCGGTGGGCGCCACGAACGTCGGCGTCGCGGACGTCGGATCGTCGAGCGCGACCGCCGGCCCGGAGACCTGCCGCCACGAGTAGGCCGGCGTGCGGCCGGCGTCGACGAAGCTCGCCGAGCCGTCGAGCCGCACGAGCGCGCCTTCCGCCGCCGACTGGTCGGCGCCGGCGTCAGGCCGCGGCGGGACGGCCGTCCCCTGCGCCGCTTCGGCCCAGAAGAACTCGTCCTTGTGCAGGAACTGGCCGAGGAAGCCCCGCATCCCGTCCTGGGAGGCGTGGGTGTCGATGGCGAGGTACTTCGGGTTGTCGGCGAACAGCGTCGACTGCATCGCCGGCGGAACGTCCAAGCTCTCTCGCTCCGACCAGACGAGGTTCGTCTGGTCGAGCCCCGGAGGAACCGTGAAGAACGTCGTCGGATCCGGCGCCGCGGGCCACGTCGCGCCGCCGGGCGGATGGACCAGCGTCGAGTGGATCGTCGGGTTGTAGGCGGGGTGCGCGGCGGAGACGACGTTCAGCGCGTCCCGCAGCAGGAGATAGGCGGTGGAGTGGTCGCCGTGGGAGTCCCAGACCGAGGTGACGAAGATGTGGTCCGGCAAGTAGCCGCCGATGATCTCGGCGAGATCGGCGACGATCGCCGGCCGGTTGTACGGCGCGGGCGAGCCGTGCGCGTAGGTGTGGTAGTCGGTCCGCCCGAGCCCGCGCGCCGCGTAGGTCGTCGTGCGCCCGTTGACGCCGGTGAAGAGGTCGCTCGAAGAGGTCGCGGAGTCGTAGAGTTCGCGCAGGCCGGCGTCGGGATAGCCGAGGAAGAGCAGGTTGTCTTCCGTCTGGCCGAGATAGCCGACCATCGCGTCCACGGCTTCGTTCTCGCGCTGAAGCCCGGAATCCACGCCCAGATAGTCGCCGTTGGTGAGGAAGACGACGCGGACCGATTCGCCGCGCGCCGCGGCCCGCGCGACGATTCCGGAACAGGAGGCGACGTCGTCGTCCGGATGCGGCGCGACGACGAGGATCGACGCGGCCGCGGGAGCGATCGCGGCGAGGCCGCCCGTCAAGATCGACGCGAGAATGCGCGTCCAGCGGCCGCGCCCCCGTGGCATGCGGCGCCCTCGTTCGCTGTTCATTGTTTTTCCTCCCGCGGGCGCCGGGGCGGCGCACGTCGGACGTTTCGTCTTCTGCCTGGCAGGACGCGCCGAAACCGCGGCCGCCTCGCCGTCTGATCTCGACGCCGGAAACACCGCGCTTGACACGTGAATACGGTCAAGCCCGCCGGAGTCAAGGAAACTACGCGGATCGGCCCCCCGCGGCGCGAATACGGACGAGTTCGGCCCGTTCGGCGAGGGGCGGGCCGCTCCTCGCGCGGCGCAAATTTCGTCTGCGCGGCGGCGGTCGGCCTTCCATATTCCTGTCCAGCGTCGTCGCGATCCGGAAGCTGTCTTTCCGGGCCGCCGACGACGGCAAGCCGCCGGCGAAGGCGCGGCGGATCGGCGAATCGTCGAGCGGGCTTTGGATCCGCGACGCGCGCCGGTCCGCGGCGGCGGCGGCGGTGATATCGTCGCGCGGAGGAAGTGGCCGCTCGCGGACGGATG
The DNA here is from genome assembly GCA_021372775.1 of bacterium. Lineage (NCBI taxonomy): Bacteria > bacterium. The sequence goes on from JAJFTU010000030.1 coordinate 54,438, forward strand.
GGGCGCGGGAATTGACGAGAGGGGAAGGATCCGGAATGAAGTGGTTCGTCGCGCGGCTCGGCCTCGCCGCGCTCGGGCGTCTTCCGCTCGGCGGCCGGCGGCTGCGCGCGCTGCGCCGCCGGATGGAGCTGGCCAAGCTCTACCGCGAGGACCTGGCGCTGTGGCGGGTCGAGAAGGCCCGGGACCTCGGCGTGAAGGTCGGCAAAGGGTGCCGGTTCTTCTCGCTCAACTTCCAGTCGGAGCCTTACCTCATCGAGATCGGCGACGACGTCATCATCTCGGGCGAAGTGATTCTCGTCACCCACGACGGGGCCGTCTTCCTGCTGCGGAAGGAGATCCCGAACATCAACGGCCACTACGGCCGGATCAAGATCGGCGACAACTGCTTCGTCGGGATGGGCGCGATCATCCTCCCCAACGTCGAGCTCGGCGACAACTGCATCGTCGCCGCCGGCGCGGTGGTGTTCGACAGCTTCCCGGCGGGCTCGGTGATCATGGGGAATCCCGCGCGGGTCGTCTTCAACATCGACACCTACCGCAAGCTCAAGGAACACAGCCCCTACACGATCGTCGACGAGCGCTACCCGTTCCCGATGGGCTATCCGCCGGAGATGTTGATCGAGCGCCTCGGCAAGTTGCCGATCCGCCGGCCGAGGAAGGGCGAGGCCTGATGCCCGGGCGGCCCGTCCGGGACGCCGCTCCCGCCGCGCGGGATCCCGTTCCGGTTCTCTTCGTTCATTTCGGCCAGGAGCGGATCCGCGGCAGCGAGCGCTGCCTGCTCGATCTCCTCGCGCATCTCGATCCGCGCCGGTTTCGGCCGTTCGTCTGGTGCAACGCCGCCGCCATGGCGCGCGAGGTCGCGGCGCTGGGGATTCCGGTCGAGACCGACCGGTTCACGATCCTGCTCGACTGGAACCGGCCGCGCTTCGGCGTCGCGCGATACGCCGCCTTGGTGCGGAAGGGGCTGCGGCTCGTGCGGGACAACGGCGTGCGCCTCGTCCACGCCAACAGCGGCGCGCCCAATCAATGGATGGTTCCGGTCGCGCGCGCGGCCCGCGTGCCGCTGCTCGCCCATCTGCACGCCGTCTACCAGCTTCGCGAACGCTGCACGCTGGGCCTGCACCACGCGCCGCTCGCCGTCGGCGTGAGCGCCGCGGTTCTGCAGGGGCTGCTCGAGGACGGCGTGCCGGCGTCGCGGACGCGCGTCGTCCACAACGGCATCGACCTCGACCGGCTCGCCGTCGGCGACGCCTCGCGCCTGCGCGCCGATCTCGGCCTCCGCGACGGCGAGGCCGTGGTCGTCGGAATCGGTTCGCTCGACGCGGGAAAGAAGTTCGACGACCTGCTTCGCGCGCTGGCGCTCCTGCGCGGCGAGGGACGCGCGGCGACGCTGCTGATCGCCGGCGACGGGCCGGAGCGGCAGCGTCTCGAGAGACTCGCCGGCGAGCTGGGGCTGACGGGGACGGTCCGCTTCCTCGGCTGGCGCGACGACGTCGGCGCGATTCTGCGCGACGCGGCCGACGTCTTCGCCTCGGCCTCGGCGGCCGAATCGTTCATGCTGACCGGCGCGGAAGCCGCGGCCTTCGGCGTGCCGGTGGTCTCGACCGCCGTCGGCGGCGTCGTCGAGCAGGTGCGGGACGGCGCGACCGGCCTGCTCGTCCCGCCGAACGACCCGCCCGCGCTCGCCGCCGCGCTTCGCGCGCTGGTGGACGACCCCGGGCTGCGCCGCCGCCTCGGCGAGGCGGGGCGGGCGTTGGTGCGGGAGCGCTTCACGATTCAGCGGAACGTGCAGGAACTCGCGGCGGCGTACGACGAGCTGTTGGAACGTCCCCGCGCCGCCTTCGGCTGGACGTCCGGCTGGGGCCCCATCCGACCATGGGGTCGGCTCGTCGGCGCGGCGCTGCGTCGCCGCCTCCGCGGGAGTCGAGCCGCGGGCGCCCGCCGGGATTCCTGAGACAACGTCAGGACGGCGGCCCGCCGCCGAGTGTCCGCTCCGCCTTCTTCGCCCGCGGCGCGCGCGCCGCCTCGATCACGATGCCGGGCGTCGGCGCGAGGAGGCCGCCCGTCGCGCCGGCCGCGAACCGCGCGACGAGATACAGGGCGCGCGCCGCCGCGTCGCGCGTCCTTCCTCCGCCGAGCGGAGGCGAAGGGTGAACCCGCACCGCCTCGAAGCCGAGTCCCCGCAGGCGCGCGGTGAGATACCGTCTCGAGAAGATGAAGATGTGTTCCGGGTTGAAGAACGGGATCCGGTCCTGGCGCCACAGCCGGGGGCGGGAGGAGAACGCGCGGCGCGCGGCCTGCGCGGCGCGGATCGCGGGCAGCTTGTTCGGCACGCGGAGAACCACGGCGCCGTCCTCTTCGAGGATCCGCGGCAGCGCCGACCAGAAGAACGGCAAGCGCGGCTCGTAGTACAGCACGTCGCTCAGGACGACGACGTCGAAGCGCGCCGCGCCGCGCGCCAGAGTCTCGAAGCCGCCGCAGACCGCCTCGAGGCCGAACCGCTCGCGCGCGAGCGTCGCCGCCGTGCTCGAGACGTCGCACACGACGATCCTCAGGTCCGGGCGGCTCGCCGCCAACAGCGCCATGAGATGTCCGACCGCGCCGCCGAGGTCGACGACGCGTCCGCCGGGCGGGGCCCGGCGGCCGACGATCCGCGCCATGTGCTGGTAGATCGGCCGCCGCGCCGCGAAGTACTCCTCGCCCTTGTAGGCGCGCTCGAAGTGGCGCCGCGTCGCTTCCGGGTCGATGCGCGCGTCCGCCCAGATCAGACCGCAGGCGCCGCACTCCTTCAGGTGGATCAGCGTGCTGTAGTAGACGTATTGGCCGAGCCGGCGCAGCGGCGGCTCGCCGCAGTCGGGGCAGACCGGAACGCGCGCCGCGGCGACGCGCTCGAAGGCGTGCCGCGCCGCGTAGTCGAGCCAGAGCTCCGGCGTCCTGAATCCGACGTTGGCGTCGAGGATGGCGCGGATCGGCGTCTCTGCATCGGACATCTTCGCGTCTCCGCGCGGCGTCCGGCGTCCTCCGAACCCGCCGCGCAAACATACCGCGACGGCCGACGAGCCGCGGCCGTCCGCGACGGGGTTGGAAGGTACGAGGCGCAGGGCTCGGACGCCGCGGCGCGGGCCGCTTCGCCCGGCCCGCTCCCGCGGCGCCGGCGACGACCTATTCGCCGAAGCGGAACGCCTTCTGCCGCTTCTTGAGGACAAGCAGCGCCGCCGCGCGGAAGTCGCCGCCGACGGCCGGCAGCGCGGAGGCCGTGGCGACGAACGCCAGCATCACGAAGGCGTCGAACGCGAGCGACAGCGGGACGCTCTCGATCGACACGAGGTAGACCGGCGCGACGAAGAGCGCCGCGAGGCCGCAGAGCGGAAGGACCCGCCCCCACGCGTAGTCGAGCGGCCAGAGCTTCTGCGAAGCGCGGTAGACGATCCAGAAGCGGAGAACGAACGCCAGCAGCGTCGCCCAGGCCGCGCCCATCCCGCCGAACGTCGGAATCAGGGCGAAGCTCAGCGCGATGATCAGGGCCGCCGACCAGACCGCGCCCCGCGCGAGATGCTTCGTCTCCTTCGCGTAGAGCACGCCGAAGTTGCAGAGCGCGGTCCACCCCTGGACGATGTACGCGGCGAGGACGACCGGCACGACGCGGTACGCGTCCCAGAACGCGGCGTCGGACATCAGGCGGAAGACGTCGCGGGCGAACAGCGTCGTCCCCAGCGCGACGAACATCAGGACGGTGTTGAACGTCAGGAAGAGCCGCTTCGTCGCCTCCTTCTCCGCCCCCCGGTTCGCCAGCTCGAACCGCTGCGCCTCCCAGATGCTCATCACCGGCGCCACCGCGAAGGCCCAGAGCAGGAAGCCCATCTTGTAGCCGAGGGCGTAGATCCCCACGGCGCCGAGGTCGGCGTACGCCTTGAGGAAGTAGCGGTCGGAGAAGGTCAGGACGAACGCGCCGAGGTTGGCGACGACGAACGGCGCGCCGAACCGCAGCATCTCCCGCGCGCGCGCCGCGGAGAAGTGCAGCCCGGCGCTGCGGAAGGTGCGGACGACGAGTCCCGTGCCGATCAGCGCGAAGCTGAGGACGGTGCTGAGC
>JAJFTU010000031.1 GCA_021372775.1 bacterium
GTCGTGCCCGCCCTCGCCGCCCCGGCGCAGACGACCGTGCTCCGCGGCTACAAGGCGACGCTGGTCAAGAACGCCGACTGACCCCTCTTCAGCCCCTCCCGGCGCGGCCTCCCGCGGGATAATGGTCGCCCATTTCCCGAGGAGGCCGAGATGAAGAGAGCGTGTCTCGCGTTCGTCTGCGCGGCATTGGCCTGCGGCGTCGCCGGCGCGGCCGAAGTCAAGATCGAGCGGTCGAAGATCGTCCAGGTCGTCGTCTACGTGGACCGCGCGGAGATCACGCGCCAGGCGACGGTGCAGCTGCCGGCCGGCGCTTCGTCGATCGTCCTCCCCGGCCTCCCGCCGAGCGTGGACGCCGACTCGCTGCGGATCTCCGGCAAGGGGGTTCCCGCGGCGCTCGGCGCGGTCGAGCTGAAGCGCGAGGCGCAGGAGCGGAAGGCGACGCCGGAGTGGCTCGCCGCCGACGCCGAGGTGCGCCGGCTCGAAGGGGAGCAGAACAAGCTCGGGCTCGAGGAGAAGGCCGACCAGCAGATGGCCGAGTTCCTCGCCTCGCTCGCCAAGGGGACCGGCGCGCGCAGCGGCGACCGGCTGGCCGAGGGGAAGCCGGACCTCGAGGCCGTGAAGGGGTTCTTCGGCTTCGTCCGCGGGCAGGTGGACGATCTCGGGAAGCGCGCCGAGCGGCGCGTCGAGCGACGGCGCGAGCTGCAGGAGCAGCTCGACGTCGCGCGGGCCAAGAGGGACGCCGCGCAGCCGCGCGGACCGGTCGAGAGCCTCGCCGCGATCGCGGAGGTCGAGGCGCGGCAGGCGGGCGCGCTCGATCTCGAAGTGACCTATCTCGTGCCGTCCGCCGCCTGGCGCCCGAGCTACCGCGCGACGCTCGACGCCGACAAGGGCGAGGTCGTCTGGTCGGCCGAGGCGGTCGTGCGGCAGCGGACCGGCGAGGACTGGAGCGGCGTGCCGCTGCGTCTTTCGACCGCCGCGCCGGCGCGCGGCGTCGTGCCGCCGCAGCTCCCGCCGATCCTCGTCCGACCGACGCCGCCGCGGCCGAAGCTGATGATGAAGAGCGAGGCCCCGCGGCCCACCGCGGAGATGGCGCGCGACGCGGCGGGCGCGGGGATGGCGGCCCCGCCGCCGGCCCTCGAAGCGGTCGAGATGGAAGCGCCGGAGGCCGAGGTGCTCCACACCGCCTACAACGCCGCCTTCGACGCCCCCGGCAAGAGCGACGTTCCGGCCGACGGACGCGACCACCGGATCGCGCTCCGCACCGACGCGCTGCCGGCGAGGCTCCTCTACCGCGTCGCCCCGGCGGCCTCCGAGACGGCGTTCGTCGTCGCCAAGACGTCGTCCCCCGCGCAGTACCCGCTTCTTCCCGGCGTCGTGCGGGTCTTCGCCGGCGCGGCGTTCGTCGGCCAGTACGGCGTCGCCGAGAGCGCGCCGGGCGCCGAGATGGACGCGCCGTTCGGCGCCGACAACCGCGTGGTCGTGAAGCGGACGGCGACGCCGCGGCGCGGGTCGCAGGAAGGGTTCATCTCCAAGGACCAGCAGTTCGAGTACAGCTTCCGCACGACGATCGAGAACCGGCGCGACCGCGAGATCACGCTCGTCGTCGAGGACCAGCTGCCGCGCAGCCAGGACGAGCGGATCGTGGTCAAGGTGGGCGACAAGACGACGCCGGGGATGCGCGACGCCAAGGACCGGCCGGGAATCGTCGAATGGGAGTTGACTCTCGGGCCGAAGCAACGGAAAGAGATCGTGCTCGAGTACTCGGTGCGCTTCCCCCGCGACCTCTCCGTGGACGGGCTGCCGCGCTGAGCGCTCGTTTCTCCGCGGGGCGCGCGCCGCGCCCCGCGCGGGAGGATTGGGCATGACCGGCAAGAGGATCCTGATGATCGTCGGGGACTACGTCGAGGACTACGAGGCGATGGTCCCGCTCCAGACGCTCGAAACCGTCGGACACCGCGTGGACACGATCTGCCCCAACAAGAAGACGGGCGAGACGGTCAAGACGGCGATCCACGACTTCGTCGGCGACCAGACCTACACCGAACTCCCGGGACACCGCTTCGCGATCACCGCCAACTTCAACGAAGTGAACCCCGACAACTACGACGCGCTGGTGCTCCCCGGCGGGCGCGCGCCGGAGTACCTGCGGCTCAACCCGCAGGTCCTCGCCATCGTGCGCAACTTCGCGGCGGCCAAGAAGCCGATCGCCGCGATCTGCCACGGGCCGCAGATCCTCGCCGCGGCCGGCGTGCTGAAGAACCGCACCTGCATGGCCTATCCGGCCTGCGGCCCCGAGTGCACGAACGCCGGCGCCGAGTTCAAGGCGCCCAACGAC
>JAJFTU010000032.1 GCA_021372775.1 bacterium
GCGCCCCCGGCGACGAGGACCCGTCCGTCGGCCAGCAACGTCGCCGTGTGCGCGGCCCGCGGCGCGGCGAGCGCGCCCGCGGGGCTGAACGTGCCGCTCGCCGGATCGTACAGCTCGGCCGACGCGAGATAGCCCGCGCCGTTCGAGCCGCCGACGATCAGAACCTTGCCGTTGCGGAGCATCGTCGCCGTGTGCGCGAGACGCGGCGCGGCGAGCGATCCGGTCGCCTTCGACGTCCCCGTCGCCGGATCGTAGAGCTCGGCGGTGGCGAGCGGACCGGAGGCGTCGCGGCCCCCGACGACGAGGACCTTTCCCGTCGGCAACAGCGTCGCCGACTGCCCCGCCCTGGCGCCGACGAGCGAGCCGCCGGAGGTCCAGCCGGGGCTGGCCGAGGCGAGAGGAACGGCGACCAGAAACGACGACAGAACCAACGCGCCGAGGCGATTCCGCACCGGGAGCTCCTCCGCCGAGCGATGCTCGTCTTGGCGTGAGGCGCCCCGCGAAATCGCGCTTCCGAAACGCGGCCCCCTTCTCCGGCGACGACGCCGCCGAGAGAGTGCCTCAAACAGCGCGGCGCTGTCCAGCGTCGAACCGCGCCGAGGCGAGTCTCTCCCGTCGCCGCGGAGCCGGCCGCGCCCTTCGAAGCCTCAGCGCGACGCGCGACGGCCCCGGCGACGGGGACGGAGCGCGCGCAGGTCGGAGTTGCGGTAGGCGGTGACGATCGTCCCGTCCGGGGCGCAGACGACGTGGATCCCTTCGAAACGAGCCAGATCGGCGCCGAAGCGGGCCGCCTTGGCGACCTCCTTGCGCCCGAGGACGAAGATCTCGGCGCCGCGCGCGAAGACGCGCCGCCCCCACGAGAACGCCGCCTCGACGGCGGCGAGCGGAATGCGGCGTCCGTCCAGCCGCGCCCAGGCGTGCTCGGTCATCAACGCGATCGCGCTCATCGTCTCCCCTTTCGGCGGCCCGCGCCGCGCGACGGTTCGTCCCGCGGGGAAAGACGACGCGGCGCGCGGCCGCTGACTGGGGGACGGACGCGGCCCTGCGCGCTCAGCCGCCCTGCGCGCTCAGCCGCGCGGCGCGAGGGCGCGCGCCACCGCGTCGGCCAGCTCGTCGCCCTCGCCCGGCAGCAGCGTGCGCGGATCGAAGAGCACGACGCCGTCCTGCGCGCGCGCCACGACCGGCGGATCGCCGCGCCGCAGCCGCGCGAGCAGCTCCTCCTCCGCCACGCCCGGGGCGAAGAAGGCGACGAGCCACGTCGGCAGATCGGTCTCCGGCGCGGACCCGCCGCCGACGCGCGAGACGCCGCGGCGCAGCTCGACGAACGCCCCCGGCGCGACGCGCGCGAGACGCGCCGCCAACGACTCGGCCGCGCGCCGCAGTTCATCCTCCGCGCGGTCGAGCATGAAGACCGCCGGCAGCGACGCCGCCGGATCGTCGCGCAGCCACGCGCGGAGCGTCGCCGCCAGCGCCGCGATCGTCAGCTTTCCCGGCCGCAGCGCACGGGCGAGCGGGTTCTTCGCGCAGGCCGCGACGACGTCCGGCGCGCCGACCAGCACGCCGCACTGCGGCCCGCCGAGCAGCTTGTCGCCGGAGAAGCAGACGAGGTCGGCGCCCCGCTCCAGGATCTCCTCGACCGACACTTCGTCGCGCGGCCCCGGCCCGTCCTTGAACAGCCGCCCGCACCCTTGGTCCACGACGAGCGGCCGGCCCGCGCGCCGCGCCAGCGCGGAGAGCTCCGCGACGCCGACCTCGGCGGTGAA